>CAYMMN010000278.1:0-4671 GCA_964391495.1 uncultured Flavobacteriales bacterium
TAACACTTTCTTCACCGGGACTGGCCTTTGTTTTGGGGCCCTCATCTGTATTCACCTGGGACCCCGGAACCAATAACTCAGCAAACGCCACTTTATTTACCAGAGGAGCAGAAAACTTCTCTTCTACCAGTACTCTCATTATCAAAAACTGGTACAATTATACTGTTGCACTGGGATCAGTTGTGACCGGTAATTTTGGCAATCTGGAAATAAACAGTCCTGGTGCTGTAAGTTCAATTGTTGAATGGAATCAAAATAACGAATTTCAGACACATCAGATAGTGGGTACACTCACTGTTAATCAGGGATGGGTAACTCTGGATAAGTCCGGGAACATCAGTTCAACAAGTATTGGAAATATTGTTCTTACTTCTGTGAATTCATCGTTTTATGGTCACAGTGGAACACATCCGGGTTCCTTCACAATTTCAACAGGCTCTGTTACAAACAATGGTGGAGTATTTTATGGACTCAATAATGGAAACGGAAATGTTACTGTTCAGGTCAGTGGAAATTTTACAAATATCGGTAACGTAAAAATTATCAATAACAGTGGGATTCTAAATGTTTGCAATGGCAATGCCAGTTTTACGGTAAGCGGAACTTATCTTCAAAGCACAGGTGATACACGAATTATTTACAATGTAACTACACTTGCTTCAGGGACATTCACAGCCGTTTTTGGTAATATCTCATTGACAGGTGGAATCTTCATGGGTCAAACCGGTTGCCACGTAGCAGGAAATACAAGTTCAATCACAGTCAATAACAATTGCACAATTAATTTTTCTGCCACTACAGATAAATTCCGATGCACATCGCTTTCAAGTATTGGTGCTATTCAAAATAATGCAAAGGTAAATTTCACTGTTGGTGGAAATCTTGTTTTCTCAGGTCCCGGAGTCGCTGAATTTACAAGCTCAGCATCAGCCGGTGATGAGACTGTTACCATTGGAGGAAATCTCCAAATCAACAGTGGAGTTGCTTCCTTCAATTATGGAACAACTGCTGCATCGCATACAACCACACTGGCTATTAATGGTGATCTTATTGTAAATGGAGGAACCTGTTTTCTCTCACGAAATTCCGGTACGGTGGTTATCACCATTGGTGGAAACGTTTCCATTTCCGGGGGAACAGTTGCATTAAAAGGATCATCCGGTACTTGTAATACAACCTTTACAGGTAATTTCACACAAAGTGGTGGTTACTTTTACCTGCATAGCAACGGAACTACATCGAGTCCGAATCCGGTTACATTGAATATTAATGGAACATTCAGCCAAAGCGCAGGAACATTTTCGTTTGACGACAATACTTCCAATTCCAGCGCGGAACATATTCTGAATCTTTATGGAGCACAATACTCTATTGGTGGAACCGGAGTAATTACCCATGCGGGAGCAGGATCCTGTTCAGTGTTTGGCTTAATACGATTCGCAAAAAACGGAGCGCAGGTATATAGCAGAACAGCGAATACCCATTCCATGACACAAGTGAAAGTGGAAGTATCAACCGGTTCTGAACTCAGTATAGGTTCAGGAAATCTCTTATTGTCATCATCAAATACGGCTTCACTTAACTTTTTAAGAATTTACCCGGGAGCAAGGCTTGATTTGTTTGATAAGCAAATCATTTCAGAAGGAAGTTATGCTTATAGCGGCCTTACTGTTGATTCAGGTGGAATATTATCGATAGAACATAGCAATGGTCTTTACTCAGGAAATTCTTCTGCAGCGATCTCATCATCCGGAAATATGAATTTTACACTTGATTCAAACAGTGTGATCGAATATTCAGGGACAAGTAATCAGATCATCACCGGTTTGGGGAATGGCCTTGCAACTACGAACAATCACAACTACGGAATTCTGAAGATAAATAAAAGCGGAGGCTCTTATGCAGGCTTGAATGCTTCCAATGTAACCGCAAGAACGCAGATTAATCTGGAAAGCGGTGAATTACGGCTTTCCGGATATACACTCACATTAATGAATGGAGAAAGTTCCGGAATCATCCGAACGAGTGGATACCTCTATAGTGAAGACGATGCAGGGATTTTAAACTGGAAACAAATGAATTCCGGTTCGCATGAAATTCCTTTCGGTCTAAATTCTTCAACCTACATTCCTCTCATGATGAGTCCGCTCACAGGAACTCCTGCTGATATTCAATTTGCCACACGTGGTACAGCTTCGGACAACAAACCTTTTCCTGCAGTCAGTGGAATCAATTTAACTATTGATGGACAAGATGTTTCAACAACAAAAATAATTGACCGCTGGTGGAATATTTCAGCAACAGGAATCACTGCGAATGTCACCTTGAGTTATCCTGCAGCTGAAAATACATTATCGCCGGAACTGGCAACGGGAAACCTGAGTATTTTAAATTGGGAAACAGATCACTGGAGTGACCCTCATGGCAGTGGTACAGGTGTAAATTCAGGAATCGGCACTGTGAGTGTAATCAATGCAAGCGGATTTCCAAACTGGATCATTGCATCTAATTCTGTAACACTCCCAATTGAACTTTCCTATTTTAAAGCAAGTGTTACCGGTAAAGAAGTCCTGATCAACTGGGCAACTGCCTCCGAACTTAACAATTCATATTTCAATGTTGAAAGAAGTACTGACGGGATTAATTATGAATCAATTGAACACGTCAACGGAGCTGGAAACAGTACCACCCTGTTAACCTATGGTGTTACTGACAAAAAACCACTGAATGGATTATCCTATTACCGCTTGAAACAAACTGATTATGACGGAAAGTTTACTTACTCGAATGTTGAGGTCATCCATTACAATCCTTTGCCTGTAAGTGCTATCAAGATAGATGCAGCCGGACCAAATCCATTTTCAAATTCCTTTAATGTGAATTTCTCTATGGAGAATGACGGTGAAGTAGAGTTTCTCCTGATGAACTCAAATGGGCAAATGCTGCATACAGAAAAAATTAAAGCGCATAAAGGGAACAACCTGTTTGTTTTTACAGATCAGATCAAACTTGATAAAGGAATTTACATAATGAATTTGGTTTGCAATGATGAAAAGGTGAGCAGGAAGATGATTAAGGAGTAGTTGTTAGTTGTTAGTTGTTAGTTGTTGGTCTTAGACCGGAATAAGAAGATAAAAAAGAAGAAAAATTGATTAAGTAGATCGCGATATGAAAAAATCATTACGAACGAGGAATCGGCAGAAAGCCAGGATGTCAACAAGGCTAATGATCGTCATTGCTACATTTTCAGGAGTTTTCCTGCTCACTTTAGGGTGGCTGGTATATCTGAATTTTAATAACCTGAGCAAAACAAGGGCTTCCGGAAACGGGAGTGAAGGTGGCGGAATCGCTCTGAATACAACAGGAGAAATTCTGACCGAATTCACATGGGAAAAAAACCCTGTCACACTGGCGACACTGGGTCCGGATGGAATTAAATCCGGCAAAGACGCACACAGTACTGCTGGCGGCAGATCCTCTACCAATGGACTTTCGCCAGGACCAAATGGTAAAGACATCAATCTCGAAATTGAAGGCACTGAATTATTCAATCAGGAAGGGATAGACATAAGTATTGACTACCGAAAGAGTGAACCTTCAGGCTCATTTTTTAGTCGCGGAAACAACTTCAATTTTGGAATCGATAATGGTTACCTGAGCATTGAATATAAAGTAGAAAATGCAAAAGGTGGCAGCGAATCAATAAAAGAAAAAACCAATTATGAAATTCCGGATGATCCCTTGTACCGCACATATCGTTTTATCTATTCACCCAATTCCGGTAAAGCTGAAATTTTCGTCAACAGCGTGATGGTCTGGAATCATCAGGGAAATCCGAATGCCCCACTCTATTGGAAAAATGCAGGGAATATTCTTATAGGTAAAAACATGAACGGGAATGGTGTCGACAAAGCTATTCTTGACAACCTTGTTATTCGTTCAACAGGTTCCGTTTCCCCACTTGCAGAATCATTACTCAATTTTATGCTGGAACCAAAAGATGGAGTTGTAAAAGTCCATTGGTCAAGTTCGGCAAATGATAAAGTAGACTATTTCACAATAGAGCGCTCCATCAATGGAGTTGATTTTGTGAATGTGAGCAATGTGAAAGCAAATCCGGCTAAACCTGAAGGTGAAGAATATGAATTTACCGACAAGACATCTGCGACCACGAGCATCGTATATTACCGGCTCAGACAAACTTTTCTCAATGGAAAATTTGTAACTCACCCCCTTTCAGCAATAAAATTCAAGACTGAAAAAGATTTCGCTATTGAACGAATCAACCCACAACAATTTGAACATAGTTTTGACATCTCTTACTTCCTTCCAAAATCCGGCAGAGTATGGATGCAATTAACGGATGCAAAAGGAAAAGTCATCAGCACAGAGTCATTTGAAGCTCCGAAAGGAAAAAATGTACATGTATTTAAAGACCAGGTAAATCTTGAGAGCGGAGAATATACTTTGCACCTGATTTTTGACAACAAGAAAATCAGCACGAAAGTCAGAAAAGCATAAATTTAGAAACATAAAAAAAGAAAAGCCTCTCCATTTAAGAGAGGCTTTTTTATTGATTAAAATTTCTTTGATGAAATTCTGAATTATTTCTTATTCATCCTGGTCACCTTGAACTCCGTTCTCCGGTTGGCCTGATGTTGTTCTTCGCTG
>CAYMMN010000279.1:0-4661 GCA_964391495.1 uncultured Flavobacteriales bacterium
TCCCGGAACATAGTAAGGCGTTGGAATGTTATTCGCTGGCGAGAAGGCTCCGTTGCCCAATGTTGACCAGATTAATCCACCGGCATTTTGTTGTGTACCGTTTAAGAGCACACTGTCACCCAAACAAATCAGAAGATCCGGACCGGCACTCGGAATTCCTGGTGGAATCACTGTTACATCGAGTGTATCCGTTGTCGCGCAGTTGAAACTGTTGGTTACTGTCACTGTGTATTGTGTAGACATAAGTGGCTGAACAATGATCGTTGAATCACTGAACCCGCCCGGCATCCACAGATAAGTACCCCCACCGGTCGCTGAGATGGTATCCACTTGTCCGTAACACAAAGTATTGAGGGTTCCGCTAACAGTTACCACAGGAGCCTGCGAAACATACAAAACAACATCCGCTGTATCATTTTCACAAGGCGCGCTCGTTACGACCATTGTCAGAGTGATGTAGCCGGTATCCTGCGCGCTTGGCGTGTACATCGGAGAAGCAGTTGTTGAATCGCTGAATGTTCCAGTACCGGAAGAGGTCCAAAGGATATTTCCAATGTTCACATTGCCTGAAATCTGGAAAGCATTGTTCTGACAAATTGTTGCGGAGTCGGGCTGAGCGATCGCCTGCGGACGAATATTTACCGCCACACTAATGGTTGTCGTATCACTCGTACAACCGAAAGAGTTAGTCTCGCTCACATCAACAGAGGAAGTGCCAGAACCGGCCCAGAATACCTGCAAACTATCCTGGTTCGCGCTGATGTTCGTGATCGTTCCGCCAATTACAGACCAGTTGTACGTTGAACCTGCATTGAATGGTACGGTATAAATTTCGGTACTGCTGTCGCAAACAGATGCAAGTCCATCAATCGCCGCGGGTTGTGGACGCGGATTGATGACGACATCGTAATTCAAAACAGGTCCGATACAATTCGTCGCGTTTACTTCGTACATGGTCACTGTTCCAAGTCCGGCTGAAAGCCATTGAATCGTAACAAGATTATTTGCCTGGCTCAGCAATGTTCCTCCGGTAGCAAAAAATACATAGCTCGATCCGGCATTTGCATTGACGAAGTAAGTCTCGATACTGTTTTCGCAAACAGGTGAAGGTCCCTGAATTACATTTGATGAATCCGGCAATGGATTGATGGTGACGTTTAATGTCTGCACGGGTCCCGGACAGCCAAAAGCGTTTGTATCCACAACACTCAGTGTTCCGACTCCTGCAGAATCCCAGCTGACAACAATGCTGTCGCTGTTTTGTCCGCTGTCGATCGTTCCACCGGTAATGCTCCATGTATAATTTCCACCAGTCGGGCTGACGGCATAAGATACAGCTGTGTCATTCGCGCAAACAGAAATGGATCCTGTAATCGGTCCTGTTGCAGGAATGGGATTTACAAAGACATTGATTGTTCTGCTGTCGTTACATGTTCCCACAGAGCCGGTGACCGTGAATGTGTGAGGTGAACCGGCAGCAGTCAACCCGCCAACACGAATGGTATCCGTTGTTAATCCGTTGCTCCAGGAATAAGTATTCGCTCCGCTTGCAAACAGGGTAGCCGAATCTCCTTCGCAAATCGTCGGATCAGATGATACACTGAGGACAACGCCACTGAGAACGGTGATGTCCTGATTCAGGCTGCTGATACAATTGGTTCCAATATCCGTTACAGTAACAGCGAAGTTATAGACGTTGGGTCCGCAGGTTGAAAAATCAAAAGTATCTGTTGCATTTGAACTCGATGAAGGTGATACACAACCGGGAATTACGGTCCAGTTGAAATTTGAACCCGGTGTCGCGCCATTGACTGTAAGAATGGATTGCAACACAGGATCAGAAGTACAAATGAATGGATTGCTTGCAGTGAAAGTCGGAACAGGATAAATGTTCACGGTATCCGATGCAGTAGAATCACAACCGAGTGAGTCGGTAACCGTGAGATAAAATACTGTTGTTCCGCTAACGGTAGCAGTTGTAGAAAAAGCGGTGGTGTCAGTAATCGGCACTCCGATGCTGTTGCTGGACCAGTCGTAAACAGTGTTTGAACTGGTATTACTTCCGGTTCCATCCAGAGCAATGACTGTTGAAACGCCATTACAAATCAGGTTGGGGACAACATTCGCAACGGAATTTGGCTTTGGTCTTGATGATACATTGACAGCACTGTCGCGGAAACATCCTGTTGCAGGATCAGTCACACGTAAAGTCATGACATCATTCGAACAAGGAATAGCAGTAGTGTTCAGTGAATTTGGTGCAGCGACAATGTAGCCGATCGCGCTAAACCAGAAATAAGTCATTCCCGGTGTACTGCCGGTTCCATTCAATGTCACTGTGTCGCAACCGCAGAAAGGAGGAATCGGTGCAACTGCGGATACTGGTTTTGCATTGACAGTAACGACATGCGTAGTTTGATCAGTGCAGCTTCCGGTTGTTCCGCTCACCGTGAATGTAGTGGTTACTGTCGGGTTCACATTTTGTACTGCCTGAGTGGGATCAGCAAAAGTATAAGCGGGTGTTGAACTCCAGCTGTAAGTAGTGGCTCCGCTTGCTGTCAAAGGTGTCGCGTCACCTTCACAGATTTGCGTAGCTCCGCTGATACTCATGTTTAAGCCCGGAGTGATGGTGAATGATGTGGATACAGTATCGCGACATCCGGTGTTCGCGTCATCAACAATCGCGGTGAAGGAATAACTGGCCGCTATTCCCGGAGGAAAAGTAACGGTGATGTCGGAGGAATCGGGACTTGAATTGGTGATCAAAGAATAATTTGGTGACAAGACCCAGGAAATCGGAGAGCCCGGGGCGATACCGGCTACAACAAAATCATTTTGCAAAACAGGTTGGGAAGCGCAAAGTGTTGCAGTGGTCGGTGTAATGGTTGGAGGAAGGTACAGTGCGATATCCACACATGCAGGATCAGACGTACAGCCGATGGGATCTACAGCGGTCACGCAATAAGTGATCGGCGCGGAAACTGTCGCGAAGGTATTTGCCAGAGTATCATTAACCAATCCGGTGGAAGGGGTCCAGGTGTAGGACAAGGGTTGTGTACCTGCAATTGGAAAAGCATCAATCGCGACCACATCGTAACGACAAACCTGCAGATCAGGTCCCGCGCTGATCAGGGGTTTTGGATTTACGGTTACATCAACAGTCGTATCGGCAGTACAGCCAATAGAGTCGATGATATCAATCGTCACAGAATATGGACCTCCCGGAGGAACACCACTGAGAGTAGTTGTGGAGCAGGTCGGACAAGAGAAAATTCCCGGGCCGCCCCAGTTGTACTGGATTGGTGAAGAACCATTGCTTACTGTAGCGCTCAGGTTGAAATCCTGATCCTCACAAACCGTTTGTGGTGATCCGGGATCGATGACAGGTTTTGGACGCATGGTAATCACCTGAGTGGTCACTTCCGGTCCGCAGGTTCCATTGGCAGTAAGCGTGACGGTGAAGGAATTTCCCGGACCGACGAATGTATGTTGAACATTCTGACCGGTAGCAGTATTGGATCCGCCGGAATTCGGGTCACCAAAGTTCCATTGCCAGAGAGTGACATTGGGATTCGTCGGAGGAAATGCAGGAAGGATGGAAGCGGAGCCGGAGAAATCTACAGGAGTTCCCAGACAAGACAGGGTAGGAGTCGCATCGATCACAGGGTAAAGTTCCTGTACCGTTACAGAACGTGTGGAACCCACACAACCGCATTCGTCATTACACACATTCAGGAGAATGTTATGCTGACCAATACCGGAAAGGGTAAAGTTAGTGTCCAGTCCTGAGCCCGGGATAGGTGTTCCAGTATCAATGGTCCAATCATAGGTGATGTTCGTTCCTCCATACAGAACTGTTTGATTAATGACTGAAAAAGTCAGTGGTGTACAACCCCGCAGGACATTCGTGGTAAACTGAGTTTGCGGTGCACCAACGATGGCATTGTTGGTAGCAGTTGCTACGATTGTAAAAGCTTCTTCGTTTCCGGCACTTCCATCTACCATGATGTAATAGGTGGTTCCGGATGAAACAGCAAAGTTGAGGGTCATACTTCCTGCCGGTCCATTCCCGGAGGTACAGGCACCTGCAACTGGTGCCAGTGAGCCACAGCCACCGGTGTAAATTTCCATTTCAAGTCCCGGATTGTTATCAATGCCGGAAACAACCACTGTAGCGACACCATTGCTGATACCATCAATGGTAAACCAGACGCTGTTGTTTACGGTATTGTCGCCACAATCAAGGGCCGGGTCATTGACCGCCAGAGTTGTTCCAACGGTAGAGCCTTGTGCCTGAAAGCCGCCACAGAGTGGCGTTGCAAAGGAGCAGTCATCCTGTGCATTCGCCTTAGTAGCGAGGATGATCAGGATTAAGAAGAAGTATAATTTCCGCATTCAATTTTTGATTCAAGGGTCTAAGATACCCTGAACCATTCAAAGGCTTTTTCATAGGGAAAATGACTTATTAACATACATATTTTTCGCTTTGTTAGTTATGTAAATGCCTTTCCGGGAAATGAGGCAGGTAGGCATGTTGGATTTGAAGCCGAAGGACAAAAAAGTAATAATATTTCTAAAGCAATTTTGATAAAATATACCCAGCCTACCATTTTCATTTTTTTAAATAACATCTGGGAATTGTTAACATAGTGGGTGAGTTT
>CAYMMN010000280.1:0-4648 GCA_964391495.1 uncultured Flavobacteriales bacterium
ACCAGCGGACTGGAAGGAGCATGGACCACGACTCCAACAAAATGGAGCAATAATTTTTTCGAAAATCTTTTTGGTTATGAATGGGAACTGACCAAAAGTCCTGCCGGTGCCCAGCAATGGAAACCAAAAGGAAACGCCGGTGCCGGATTGGTTCCGGATGCGCATGATCCTTCAAAGAAACACGCGCCATTCATGCTCACAACGGATCTCTCACTCAGAATGGATCCCGCGTATGAAAAAATATCCAGACATTTTCACCAAAACCCGGATCAGTTTGCAGATGCTTTTGCACGCGCCTGGTACAAACTGACACATCGCGACATGGGCCCAATTGCCCGTTATCTCGGTCCGGACGTACCGAAAGAGGTCCTCATCTGGCAAGATCCGGTTCCTGCTCTCACCTATAAACTGATCGATGAACAGGATATCACATCTTTGAAAAGCAAAATCCTTTCATCAGGACTTTCCGTTTCTGAACTGGTCACAACAGCCTGGGCTTCGGCTTCCACTTTCCGTGGTTCCGATAAACGCGGCGGAGCTAACGGTGCGCGTATCCGTCTTTCTCCGCAGAAAGATTGGGCAGTCAATAATCCAAAACAACTTGACAAAGTTCTGAAAGCTCTCGAGAGTATTCAGAAAGAATTCAACAGCTCTCAGAGTACTGGCAAACAGGTATCTATAGCCGACCTCATTGTATTGGGCGGATGCGCTGCCATTGAAAGGGCTGCAAAAAATGCGGGCATGGAAATTAAAGTGCCTTTCACTGCCGGAAGAACAGATGCATCACAAGAACAAACAGATATTGAGTCCTTCGCTGTGCTTGAACCCAAAGCGGATGGTTTCCGGAATTACATGAAATCAACTTACCCGGTTTCACAGGAAGAATTGCTTGTGGACAAAGCGCAATTGCTTACGCTGACTGCTCCTGAGATGACCGTTCTGATTGGCGGAATGCGTGTACTGAACACCAATGCTGATCAAAGTCAAAATGGTCTCTTCACAAAACGCCCGGAAACACTGACGAATGATTTCTTCGTCAACCTTCTTGACTTTAATACCGTTTGGAAATCTGTTTCTGATGCTCAGCAAGCGTTCGAAGGCCGAGATCGTTCAACAGGTGATCGTAAATGGACGGCTACACGTGTCGATCTCATCTTTGGTTCCAACTGCGAACTTCGCGCCATTGCTGAAGTATATGCATGTGAAGATGCTAAAGAGAAATTTGTAAAAGACTTTGTAGCGGCGTGGAGCAAAGTGATGAATCTTGATCGATTTGATCTGAACAGGTGATAGGGGACGAGGGACGAGGGACGAGGGACGAGGGACGGCGCAGATGGGAGTCGGGAGTAGGGAGTCGGAAGTCTGGAGTTAAGCTTATCAATCTAAGCACTAACCACTAACCACCAACCACTAACCACCAACCACTAACCACCAACCACTAACCACCAAGCACTAAGCACTAACAAAAAGGACAGCATCAAGATACAACTTCCTGATGCTGTTCTTTTCTTCCCTTTTGCAAATAGCTTCAATTGCAGGAAGGAGTGTTTTGTTGTGTTTGGTTTTAAGTTTCAGTATTTCACCCAAAGCAAATGCGGCGCTCCAGCGAACTACTGTCCCTTCATGTTCAGAATTATCCAGGAGGCTTTTGATTGCCTCATCCAATTTGTCTTTGAACAAATGAGCTGTATTGGCGATTACTTTCGCGCTTTCCCATTTCACTCGTGGCGCTTTAGCTTGTAAAGATTTGGTGACAAAAAGAAAACAGTTTTTATCCGCAATACCGGCTTGCTTCTTTGTAGCAAATTCAAGAGCTTCAATACAAGTTGCTTTGGCCGGATCTTTTGCCTTTTCTGCAAATGATATCAGTTCAGCGGGAATAAGCTTGTGTTCAAGCAGCCACTGACTGATGGTTTCTGTTTTAACTTTTGGTTTAATTGATTTATTGCTGAGCAATTCTGATAAATCCATGATTTCCTTTTTGAATTAAACCATTTTGCTTTTGTGGAACCAGGATTTTAAAAAATCAATCCAATCTGTAATAATAATCAATGCAATCATTCAAACCTTTAAAGAGCAGCGAAAACCTCTGGCTGCATAATAAGATTCCGCTCCGTTGTGGTATACGAAGACAGTATCGAATCGGCGGTCACAAAAAAGTGCACCACCAAGTTTCCGGATCGACTCAGGAGTGCTGATCCAACTGGATGTTTTCAAATCGAACTCACCCAATTTCTGGAGCTCCCGATATTCCGCTTCCGTGAGCAACTCAGCACCCATCGCAGTAACCACATCAACTGCATTATTCTTTGGTTTATTTTCTTTTCTGGAATCAAGAGCTTTTTTGTCATAACAAAAACTTCTTCTCTCCTTAGGACTTTCAGCGGCACAATCATAAAAAATGTATTCGCCTGACTTTTTATCAAGACCTACTACATCAGGTTCTCCTCCGCTTTTTTCCATTTCATTCAGCGACCATAGCTTGTCTGCACTTTTCTCGAGCTTCGCCTGAACTTTAGCCCAGTCGAGACCTTTGTGACGCTTCATGTTTTTCTCAAAGCGTGCTTTCAGGATGCTGATGAGCTGGTCCTGGTCCTTTTGAGACAACTTCCTTTTGTCGTTTTTCATGACTTACGATGTTATAAATTTATATGCTAAAGACTTCTATTTTCTCCCTCATGTCAAATCCTATAAATCCGGTTTCTGAATGGGGCTTAAAGCATTTTCTAATCAGCGATTCTAATTTTGAGTATCTGATTCCTGTAATTAATTGATAATATTCTATTAAATCGATCCTATGCAAAATCCAACTCCATAAATAACAAATGCTGCCGAAACTCTTCCGGAATTTCCACTTCAGGATACACCGGAATATCTTTGAAATTAAAACTTCGGTAAAGTGAATGAGCTGCTTCCATAAACTTTGGACTATCCAGTCTGAGTTTTTTATAGCCCGCTTCTTTTGCCGCTTTGATTAATGCTTTGAGAATCGCCCGCCCTGCTCCCAGTTTTCGACAAGAAGGATCGACATACATACGCTTGATTTCTCCGATCTCATCATCAATACGTTTGAGACATCCTATTCCACAATCTTTTCCTTCATGGAATGCAAGAATGATCCGGCCTTTCGGTGGTAGAAATTTCCCTATATTTTGAAGATCCTGCTCAACTGCTTCTTCAGGATTGTGCGGATGCACACCATATAACAGTTGCATTTGATTGTTGCCCCAGGTCAGGTAATCGGTCCACAAACGTTTGATGATTTCAATGTCATTATACAAAATTGCTTCACGGGTATTAACAATTGAATTTTCTATCATTTGATCATAAGGGGGATTAATAGTTATTCAGAAGCATCAACGAGAATTAATCTTTTTTCTTCCGCTATAAATATCCGAAATAAATTCCAACAAAATAAAACAGTCTCCATTGATAGTAGAACTTTCATGGTCTTAATCTATGTGCACTGCTAAAAATGAATACAAAAGCCCTTACAGTTTCGAATATGATCACTCGCGTAAAGCATGTTTTCAGGAACAATCACCAGGTCATTGGGATTTAATTGCAAATGGTCTGCTCCGAGTCGTACGTCATGTTCACCTTCCAACAAAAGATATATCAGGTTGAACTGTCGTCGCAAAGCGGGTATTGTCTCACAGTTCTTATGTTTATCTTCCAGAGTGCCCGGCATTACCATCAAGTCAATATCATAGGGCTTCAAATCCAAATTGATTAAACGCTCGAACTTTTCAAGAGTGTCAATGTTGAGAATCTCTCGCTTCTGTTCTGTTTTCCGCTTTGTTGCCATACAATTTGAATTGCTGATTTTAGTTCATAACAATCCATTTACAAAATACATATCCACTTCGCCCTTATTTTTAGCCTGAATTTTCCCACGATATTTACAGTCAAATTTATCTTTCACCAATTCATAGGTTTTGCCGCTGATATTAATTTTTCCTGGCTCACCACTACTCTCCATTCTTGAGGCAATGTTTACTGTATCACCCCATATGTCGTAAGCGAATTTTTTTATCCCGACAATGCCCGCAACAACAGGTCCTGTGTGAATACCTATTCTTATTTCAAAATTTTCTTTGCCTTCTTTTTGTCGTTCCTGAAAGTGACTGATCATGAACTGTTGTATTTCCAGTGCGGCCATCACGACATCCATTGCGTGCGTTTCATTCATTACAGGCAATCCTCCTGCACACATGTAAGCATCACCAATAGTCTTAATTTTCTCGATATTGTATTTGGTAATGATCTGATCAAAAGCCTTAAAGCAAGTATCAATTTCAGACACCAGTTCAGACGGTAAAAGTCTTTCCGAAATTTTTGTGAATCCTTTAAAGTCGGTGAACATGACGGTCACTTCATCAAACATTCTCGCCTCAGACTTTCCTTTCATTTTTAGTTCTTCGGCGACTTCTTCCGGTAAAATATTCAGAAGTAATTCATCGCTCCTCTTTCGGGCCTTTGATATTTTATTTCTTTGCCTGTACACGACAATCAGAAATATCAATGAACCTGCGAGAGTTCCCGCTATTGAATTGCGAAGCAGACGTTGACGAATTTCCTTTTTCTCACGTTCGGCCTTTGCGGCGGCTTCCTTTTTATCGGCCGCATATTGCACCTGTTGGGAAAG
>CAYMMN010000281.1:0-4647 GCA_964391495.1 uncultured Flavobacteriales bacterium
ATCAGGTTTGCCATCAGTCATTGAAAGTTCAGGGTGATGCGAGTCATCCCATGGGATATAACCATGCGTTGAGTTAAGCATTTCCTTTGACTCTTCACTGAATCCATAACCATTCTCCGCATTGAGAGCGAATACAGGTATTACTTTCAACAGACGACAGGAAGGTAGTCCGTATACACTTACCTGTCCGCTAAAGCCTCCGGAAAGGAACTCGTAATATTTGTCGAGTTTACCCGGTGCTACATAAACTTTAGCAGGTGCATCGCCTACATTTACCTGCTTTTTTTCCTGTTTACCTCCGCAACCGGCAAGGACACCAATGGCCAAGGCAGCTGAAAGAATAAACAACGTTTTAAATGATTGTTTCATAATAAATCCTCCTGGTTTTTATGTTAATGTTACATTTAATTGGAAGCGCCATCCATTTTGCGGAAGTACTCATAGATACTTCTGGCATCCGTTTCACTAACATTTTGATTTGTCATTTGAGTGAGATGGGTAGCGAGTAGTTCTTTAGCAGTCGGATCCTTTTGCGTCATTTCTGTAGGATTCAACATCATGTTCATGATCCACTCTGGTTTACGGCGTTTTGTAACACCCAGGAGACCGGGACCAACATATTTTTCAGCGGTGAATTTGTGACAAGCAGTACATTTAGCTTCGAAAAGTTTCTGACCACTTTCTGCCATTGCTGCATCAATGGCTGCAGGTATTTCTACTGATTTAACCGGACCAACTCCTTTACCATCGTCTTTCATTTCTTCGGCATCTTTCATCATGTTGCCGCCGTCGCTATTGGCTTCGGTAGATTCATTGGTATTGGAAGAACAACCCTGAAAGGTGGTAATAATGAACAGCACCGGGAGAGCGGCAACCGACATCTTCAGGGTTTTAATAACGAGAGAGAGCACTGATTTTTTCATGATATAATTGTTTTTATTTATGGGTCAAATGTATTGAGAAGTAGAGAATTGGCTACATGATGAAACTCAGAGGATTTAGTGAGATTCATCAATGAAGAAACTAAGTTTTCATACTATTTTCACTGTGGAAATCGCAAAGTCTCCAAGAGACTGGAATCGGGTTTTGAATACCGGAAAAAAGTTAGTTTTTACGGGTTTTTAGGCCATTTTTACTATCTGTGTTAATAACCTCATATTTATTAACCAATGAAAACAGTATTAAATTTATTTATACTTTTTCACATCTTTTTAACCAAGACCTCAACAGGAGAGTTAAATTTTCTTCTCCACAAATGATCAACCATGGAGCAAATCAATTTGTTAAATATTGGTATTTTTCTTTTACTGATCAGTTTGAGTTATTTGGTTTTCCAATTTACCCGGAATTATATTCTGAATAAAAAACAAACTGAAAAATCTCAGGATCATGAAGATTTACAATATGTAGACTTTTACAATAATGCACCTTGTGGATATCATTCGCTGGATGTAAATGGATTTTTTGTTGCCATTAATCAAACAGAATTAGACTGGCTGGGTTACAAGCGGGAAGAACTTATAGGTCTTAAAAAATTTTCGGATCTGCTCGTCCATGAATACAAGAGAATTTACGAAAGTAAATTTCCGGATTTCCTGAATAACAAATCCATCTCAAACCTGGAATTTGAATTGCTCCGAAAAGACGGAAGCAGTTTCATGGTTCGACTGGATGCGACAGCGGTGACTGATGCAAACGGCGAATTTCTTTACAGTCGGTCTATACTTGTGGACATCACTGACAGTAAGAGAAATGATAACCGATTGGAGTACCTCACCAGCATTATCCAACAATCCAGTGACGCGATCTTTTCGGCGGACGCAAATATGGTGATCAAGAGCTGGAACAAGGGAGCAGAGAATATGTATGGATATGCTGCAGCTGAAGTGATCGATAAAACCGGAACTGAATTCATGCAGGCTATTTTGAATCGTGATATGATTGACGCGATTGTTCAACAGGTTTGCGAAATTGGTCACTGGCAGGGTGAATTATCACAAAGAAGAAAGGATGGAACGTATATCGATGTCTTAAGCTCCCTCACTCCTATTCGTCAGCCTAATGGAGTTTTGTCAGGATACGTATCCATCAACCAGGATATTTCTTCACATAAATTGTATGAAACACAACTTAAACAATTCAACAAGGAATTATCTCTGAAGGTTCTCGAAAAGACGGATCATATCAAGCAAACACTTGAACGAATGACCGACGGATTCATTGCATTTGATACAGATTGGCGATTTTCAATGTTGAACAAACAAGCGGAAGAAATGCTGGGAATTAAATCTGTTGATCTGATTGGCAAAATAATCTGGGATGTTTTCCCGGGGGTTGAGAATCATCCTTTGTTCAAGGCGGATATCCTGGCTATGGAAACCCAGAAAAATATCGAAGTGGAAGAATATTTCGCACCGCTGGAAAAATGGTTTTACAAAAGCATCTATCCATCACCGGACGGTGTTACGATTATCATCAAAGACAGGACGGATGTGCGGAATGCTGAAATGCACAGAGCTTATTCGGAACACAAATACAAACTCTTATTTGAAAACAATCCGCTCCCGATGTGGATGGTCGTATGGCCAACTACTAAAATTCTTGATGTGAATGAATCAGCGATAAAGAAATACGGTTATTCAAGAGAGGAATTTCTTCAATTTGGAACCATTGACTTATTGACACCAGAAGACCGGGACAGGTTATTAAAATGTGTTGATAAACCAATAGGAGATGTAAAAAATCCCGGAGTTTGGAAACATAGCAAGAAAGACGGATCTCTGATCGATGTGGAAATTATTACGCATGAAATCCACCTTGACAATCAGATTGCTTTGCTTGTTCTTGCAAATGATGTCACTGAAAAAGTGATTGCGGAAGAAGCATTGTTACATTCCAATAACCAGCTTCGGAAACTCAGTGCGCATCTTGAAAAAATACGGGAGGAAGAGCGAACGTTTATCGCACGCGAAATTCATGATGAATTGGGTCAACAGCTGACCGGTTTAAAAATGGATATCTCCTGGCTGACAAAAAAGATGCAACCCGCTGACCCCTCCTTGAAAGCGAAAGCCAATGACGTCATGCAGCTCATTGATGAAACAGTGAGAACAGTAAGAAGGATCGCGACAGAACTCCGTCCGGGTATTCTGGATGATCTTGGATTGATCGCTGCATTGCAGTGGCAAAGCCAGGAATTCAGTAAGCGAACCGGCATTCAATGTAATTTCAGTACAGAATTAGTTGATCAAAAATACAATCAGGATCTTGCCACCGGTATATTCCGTATCTTTCAGGAATCGCTCACTAATGTTGCCAGACATGCTTCCGCAGCCAAGGTGCAATCCTCTCTTTCTCTTGAAGAGAGCTCCCTGGTACTCTTAATCAAGGACGACGGAATCGGTTTTCGAGATACTGAACGACAACAACTTCCTAACCTCGGCCTGATTGGTATGCGTGAACGGGCTACATCGCTGAAAGGTCACCTGACAATTTCCAGCGAACCGGGAATTGGCACCACCGTCAAATTGACCACGCCATTTGACATTGATTAAATCTATCAAGCATCTTAATATGATAAAAATACTTCTCGCAGATGATCATAGTATTGTTCGTAAGGGCTTAAAACAAATATTACAGGAAGAGTTTCCTGAGGCGAACTTTGAAGAAGCTGCAGACGGCCTGGAATTGCTCAGGAAGGCCAGAACTTTTAACGCCGACATCATCATCAGCGATCTGTCCATGCCGGGCAGAAGCGGAATGGATACGTTGAAACAATTAAAATCCGAATTGCCTGCAACACCGGTGATCATTCTGAGTATACATCCCGAAGATCAATATGCAATACGCGTATTGAAAGCCGGTGCTCAGGGATACATCACAAAGGAAGCCGCGCCGGAAGAACTTGTTCAGGCAGTACGGCAGGTTTTAAAGGGACGCAGGTACATCACACATTCACTTGCTGAAAAACTTGCTGAAGCAATAGGAGGCCATGTACAAGAATACGAAATGCCGCATCAATCGCTTTCAGACCGCGAATTCTACGTTCTTAAAATGATTTCTTCGGGTAAAACAGTTTCTGAAATCGCAGAATCACTTTCTCTTAGCGTGAACACCATCAGTACTTATCGAGCAAGGATTCTGGAAAAAATGAATATGCGTACCAATGCTGAGTTAACACATTACGCTATTTCCAACAACATTATTTCTACATGATCAATATCATTCATTCTACCCCCAGGGGTTAGAATGCATGTTTTGTAGTATTGAATGTGACAGTGGATTGGAATTTCCTTTGACATCTTTATGCCATGTTACCCTATGCATTCAGGGTAACTTTTTTTCTTTTTTGTTACTATAAAACTATATGTTGAAGAACCCCGTCAAAGTCCTGGTCGCTGAAGATTCCTCAGAAGTGGCACTACGTGTCAGGGAACTTCTATCTGAACTGGATTTCGTTACTTCAATAGGGTACGCGAAGAACGGCCATGAAACAATTGCTCTCGCCGAATTCATGAACCCGCATTTTATCCTGCTTGACATCAAAATGCCCGGAATGAATGGACTTGAAGTTCTTGAAAAACTCAGACTTCAAAAAAGTGATGTGAAAATCATCCTACTGACCAATCATCCTGATGAGTACATGCG
>CAYMMN010000282.1:0-4643 GCA_964391495.1 uncultured Flavobacteriales bacterium
ACCTTGTTTTGCAAAAGGAATACAAAACGTTGAAAGTGCGCAGCCTGCTATTGCATGTGAAAGGTCTTTTGTTTGATCTCGAATTTTTGGGTATACAATCGGGATCCGTATTCGATTTAATTCACGAGTGCATGAATATCCGTACAACATGGTTTGATCAGGATCATCCGGAGCATGAATTGATTTCCTGGTTTGATGATTTTTTCTCAGCGCTGAGCCGATTTCTTGAACAGGAGCTTAAACATCGTGCATTTTTTGTTTCCCCTGAGAGCTCACTTCGTCTTGCAAAAAATATTCGTTTAAAAAAATCTACACATCTGGCTTATCGCAAATTTGGCATTCCGGTTCCATTTGGTTCGCTTTTATTTGGGAACAAAATCCATAAGGCGCTGAATAAAATCAATACATTTAAAATTGAAAGCCCCTTCCTGCAGGAGAATATTCCCACTGAAGTCGGGGAATATTTTAATTTCATTGAAACTTGTAAAAAGTACAATCGTACCTTTTTACCCCACTTCTACACACTTAGCAGTAGTTTACATTTATGAAAAAAATTATCTGGCAAACAAAAACACATGTTGTCAGTGATTCCTTCCGGGATCAGAGGCTTTCTTCTGTTGCGAATGGTGGAAATGCTTATGATTATTATTCTGCAATGGCTTTGAAGGAAAAATTCAGTGTTGAAATGAGCGAAGCGGCATTGTTGCAGGCAGGTGAATCCATGCTTTCGTACTGGAGGAGGATGAGGAAGGATGTTCCTGCTGCTGATGCTGTAATTTGTGAACCTTATCCCATTGTTTTCGGCAAGCGTCTGTCAGGAATAAAATATGCGGGAATGGTACATCATATCGATGATGTGTTGGGGAAATCCTCTGTAAAACACAGCTGGTATTTCAGAAGATTAAAAAGAAAGTTGCAGAGACTGGATATGATTGTGACCGTTTCCACCTTTTGGAAAACATATCTTGAAAATATCGGATGTAAAAATGTGAAAGTGATCTACAATAGCTTTGATCCTAAGCCATATTCTATCTCACCAGCTTCCGTAATTGCATTTAAGGAAAAACACAACATCCCCTCAGAGAAGCAGCTGATTTATATCGGAAATGCTTCCCGTCAAAAAGGTGCTTACGAAGTATACGAAGCCCTTCGTGATGAAAATTATTTCCTGGTTATGTCAGGACCGCAAAATCATGCTCCGGATTTACCTGTTAAATACCTGAAGGTGGATCATACTGAATACCTGACTCTCCTTGCAGCCTCCTCAGTGGTTATTACTTTTTCCAGAATGATAGAAGGCTGGAACCGTATCGCTCACGAAGCATTATTGTGCGGTACCCCGGTTATTGGAAGTGGAGTGGGAGGTATGCGTGAATTGTTGGAAGGCGGAGGTCAGAAAATTGTTCTTTCACCTGAAGGCTTGAAACCTGCAGTGAAGGAGGTTTTGCAAAACAGAATTGAACTGGCTGAAAAAGGGAAATCTTTCGTCTCTAAATTTGATATGAATTACTTTCGAAATGCCTGGCTGGATGCAATGGATGAATTACTGAAAGCGTAAATTCGCGAAGAAATATTATGTGCGGAATAAACGGACTCTTTTCTTTTTCCGGTGTTGGAATTGATCGCGCCGCGGACAATATCGCCGCGATGAATGAGCGCATCAGCCACAGAGGTCCGGATGATCGTGGATACTGGAAAGATCCTTCCGGAAAAGTATTTTTTGGCCACCTTCGTCTTTCCATCATCGATCTTTCTCCCTCCGGGCACCAACCCATGATCTCAAGAAACGGTACAGCTATCGTTTTTAACGGTGAGATATATAATTACAAAGAAATCAGAGAACGCTTTTTCAAAAATGAACAACTTAATTCTTCCGGTGATACGGAAATATTATTGCGATTGTATGAAAAATTTGGCGAAGATTGTCTTCAGTATCTGAACGGCATGTTCGCTTTCGCGATCTGGGATCCTGCAAAAGAGGAATTATTTCTTGCCCGTGACAGAGCAGGAAAGAAACCGATCTATTACTCAATGCGAAACGGTGTTTTCGCTTTTTCATCCGAGATCAAAGGATTGCTTGAATTGCCTTATGTAAAGGCGGAACTGGATGAGGATGCTTTGTATCACTTCCTTACCTATAATTTATTGCCACCGCCAATGACAATGTTCAAAGGCATCAGTAAGTTTCATCCGGCTTACAAAATGAAAGTTGGAAAGAACGGTATTCAATCCTATGAACCATACTGGGAGGTGAATTATTCCGATCTCAGGACTCAATCCGAGGAGCAGGTTTCTGAAAAAATCAGAGAGTCTTTTTCAAAAGCTGTTGATTACAGGATGGTCAGTGATGTACCTGTTGGAGCTTTCCTGAGCGGTGGAGTGGATTCAAGTGCAGTTGTTGCCGCGATGGCGAAACGTTCCAGTCATGCTGTGAAAACGTATTCAGTCGGATTTGAAGGACAGCCTGATTACGATGAGTTGAAGTATGCTGCAGTAGTTGCAAAAAAATACGGGACAGATCATTATGAAAAAATTATTAGTCCTCAGGATATCAGGGATTTTTTACCAAAGATCATTGATATTTTCGATGAACCGATGGCAGATTCAACCTGCATCCCAATTTATTTTATTTCGCAAAAGGCAAGAGAGAACGGAACAATCGTAGTGCTTACAGGGGATGGAAGTGATGAGCTTTTTGCCGGCTATAGAAACTGGCAGAAATTTATTCACCGTCATTCTGCATTTCAAACCTATTCCGCTTTGCCGGATTTTCTGAAACGCATGGTGGCTTCAGGTTTTGAAAAAATAAAACCTACTTCACCTTTTACGGATATTCTTCACCGTGCAGCCAACAACCAGGATTTTTTCTGGGGCGGTGCCAGGAGTTTTAAAGAAAGTACTAAACGGAAATTTCTTTCAGATGAGTACAATCAACGAACTTCCGGACAGAATTCTTATAGCGTGATTAAAGAATTCAGAGATCAGTTTGATAAACTCCAGAGACAACATCCGCAACTGAAATTCATTGACTGGATGTGTTATCTCGGATATAAATTCAATATCCCCAATTTTTATCTTTACAGAATGGATAAATTGGGAATGGCGCATTCGATTGAAATACGAACTCCTTTTCTCGATACAGATTTCGTAAACCTGGCTTTGTCGGTTCCGGGTTCGCTAAAAATTAAAAACAATGAACCGAAATACATTCTGAAAAAGAGCCTTGAACAGGAGCTTGGTCATGAATTGCTGTACCGGAAGAAAAGAGGATTCAATGTTCCTTTGCGTGAATGGGCAGGTGATCTGATCAGTGATTACGTCGGACAAAATCTCAAATCATTTTGTAAGGATCATCCACAGTTTTCATATCCCGGTCTTGAAGAGCAATTGAATCGACTAAGAAGCGGTGATCAGCAGGTCACAAATCAACTGTGGACATTGTACTTCCTCATGTCATGGTTTAAAAAATGGTTACCCTGATACTTTATCGCCTATGAAAAAAGTAATCGTGGTTACCAATATTCCAAATCCTTACAGGATTCCGCTGTTCAATGAAATGTGGCGACAATGCAACGACCACAAAATTGAATTCAAAGTAATTTTCGGTGCTCAGAATTATGCCAGAAGAAAATTTGTTCTGGACATGAATGACTGTCTTTTTCCCTATGAAATTCTTGACTCGCGAAAACTTGATTTTGGTAACAATGAGAAAATCGTTTTTACATACAAAGGACTGCTGAAATCACTTGCTAAAGAACACGCAAATTGTATCATCATTAACGGATTTTCTGTCGGAACACTTCGGTTGTGGTGGCGGTCTCTTTATCGCAAAACACCTTATGTTATTTGGTCAGGAACTGTGAAAAGCAGGGGAGGAAAATTTTCAATCTTACGTGTATTACAAAGAAAAATGCTCTTGCGCAGAGCAGCGGCTTTCATTGCTTACGGAATAAGAGCAAAGGAATATCTCCAGGATCTTGGCGCTATGGCTGACAAGATCTTCATTGCCCGCAATACGGTTGACACACGTTTTTTTTCTGAACAAACCGATCGGGAAAGAAAGGCTCATTTGGCTGATCCAAAGAAAATGCATTTCACGTATGTCGGTTTCATCATTCGGAAGAAAAATCTGGAACAATTGATGAAAGCTGTTGAAGTACTTTCAAAACATCGTCAGGATTTTGTACTCGATTTGATCGGCGATGGTGCCGACAAACTTTTTTTCGAAGAATATGTAAAGAATCATCACCTTGAACAGGTAGTGAATTTTGCCGGCTTCGTTCAGAAAAGCGACTTACCTCAATGGTTAGCGAAGAGTAGTTGTTTTGTTTTTCCCAGCAACTACGACATTTGGGGACTGGTAGTTAATGAAGCAATGTCAGCGGCTTTGCCCTGCATTTCATCAATTCATTCCGGCGTTACAGTGGATCTCATTGAAGATGGTGTGAACGGATTCGCTCTGGATTTTTCGGATCCAAACAAAGTAGCCGAGAAGATGAACTGGATGCTGGACCATCGTCAGGAAGCTCTTGAAATGGGACAGAATGCCAGAAAAACCATAGCTGAAAAAGCCAGTATTCATATTTCTGCCAGAGCAATGGTGGATGCGGCCAGGTTCGTAATCAGTTAAAGATTCATTTTTT
>CAYMMN010000283.1:0-4633 GCA_964391495.1 uncultured Flavobacteriales bacterium
CCATAATAGTAGACATAGACAAGGCACACAGCGGCACCACCCAGCATTTTAACCATTAACCCGGATACATAATACCTGTAGCTTGGATTAATATCAATGTGTTTTGACCGGATACGATGGGCAAAAAAGAAAAAGATAACCAGGTAGATAGGCCCAATGATCAAATCTACTACCGATAATATTTCAAGCATAAAAAGATTTTGTAATCCAAAGTTACAAATTTTTGTCTTAATTGCATGATAAATTCGCCTCGTAAATGCGAATGTCCGGCAACAATTTAAATGAACTGACGTAAACTGAAAGCACCGCTTTCCCGGGTTACTTATGAATATTCTTTATTTAACGTATGACGGTCTTTCAGATCCATTGGGACAATCCCAGGTAATACCTTACCTGCGTGGCTGGAGAAAGATGGGACATG
This sequence comes from uncultured Flavobacteriales bacterium, assembly GCA_964391495.1. Classification (GTDB taxonomy): domain Bacteria; phylum Bacteroidota; class Bacteroidia; order AKYH767-A; family 2013-40CM-41-45; genus JADKJP01. The sequence continues at coordinate 422 of CAYMMN010000283.1, forward strand.
AAATCACCATCATGAGTTCAGAGAAAAAAACCAGACCTGAGTTAATTGAATCCATTTCCAAAATGCTGAAAGAGGAAGGCATTACATGGAAAAATATTTCTTATACCAAAAGCCCACCTGTATTATCAACCGTCTTTGACATTCTTCGAATGAGACGATATTGCAAGCGTTTATTGAAGGAGTCAAAATATGATATTGTGCATTGCAGGAGTTATGTCCCTGCTTTGATTGGCGAGCACCTGAAAAAGCAATCAGGATTGAAATTTATTTTTGACATGCGGGGCTTTTATGCGGATGAACGAATTGACGGAGATATCTGGAACCAGAATTTACTCGTGTATCGTTGGATCTACAGATTTTTCAAAAGAAAAGAAGCGCGTTTTCTTTCCTGCGCAGATTATACGATTTGTCTGACAGATTCAGCAAAAAAAGAAATCGAAACCTGGCGAAGCATTCCGAACCGTCCTGTGCCGATTGAAGTAATCCCCTGTTGTGTAGATACAGATTATTTTCACCCCGACAGGATAGATCATCAACAACGTACAAAAGTCGCAGAAGAACTTGGAATCACTGATAATGATCTGGTGTTGTCATATCTGGGAGCCGTGGGAACCTGGTATATGTTGGATGAAATGTTGGATTTTTTCAAACAACTTTTAATCCGATATCCCAATGCCAAGTTCTTATTTATTACACACGAGCAAAAGGATCTCATTATCAAGAAATTGAATGCAAAAGGCATTCCTCCGGATCGACTCATCATTCATAAAGCAGATCATGAGCAGGTTCCGACATATTTGTCATTATCAAATTTGTCTATCTTTTTTATCAAGCCTGTTTATTCGAAGATGGCATCCTCCCCTGCTAAAATGGGAGAAATACTAAGTATGGGAATTCCCATTCTTTGCAATTCGGATGTAGGTGATACTACCAAAATTATCGGTTCAACAAAAACCGGAGCGGTATTACAAGCATTCACGGATGAAGATTATGATTTTCTTATCGACCAGATCCCATCTTTGTTACAAACGCCCAAGGCCAGTATTCGTGAGGTCGCTTTACAATATTTTTCACTTGAAAAGGGAGTGAAAAAGTACAATGAAATCCATCAGAAAGTTCTGAAATCGACACGCAACTGTTAGTCCTAAAAAAAGTGTGTGTGTTCATCCATGATGATAGGATTCATTTTTTATGATGGTCATCGCCCGATAGATTTGTTCTACAAGAAACAAACGGATCATTTGATGAGTCAGTGTAAAGGATGACACAGAAAGTACGATGTTGGCTTTCTTTTTCAATTCTTCATTTACACCATAAGCACCACCAATGATAAAGATGAGACGCTGATGTCCCTGAACCATCCACTGCTGAATCTTTGAAGAGAATTCTATTGATGTTAAAGACACTCCTCTTTCATCAAGGAGTACTACCAAATCTCTCGGTTTGATTCTTGATAAAACATCATCGCATTCAGCCTGAATCACCTTCAAGGGATCAGTCCCGGAACCGGGTTGAATGATCGTGGTGGAAACAGGCAGATAATGTTTCAATCGTTTGAGATATTGATCAATTCCTTCCTGAAGGTACTTTTCAGTGGTCTTTCCAATAAAAAAGAGTTCACATTTCATAGGCGTCTTTCAGGGATAAATATACAATTCCGCCAGTTGACAATATGACGTTAATAAGCTGGTTAAATAAGAGGATTGAGACTCCAAAATAAGTGTATTTTAGCAGTTCATTGATGCATCTGGCTTGATGTTTGCGAAAGAAGCTCATCTGAATAGCATGAAAAAATCAACTGTTTTTATTCTCCTTATCACTCTGGCTGTCAAAGTTATGGCACTGGACATTTACGAAGAAATCTCCAATGCGATCAGAAGTGGTGATTCCAGACAGATTTCCACCTTCTTCGGTAATTCGCTGGACATGACGATCGGTAATCAGGAAGATGTTTACAGCAAGGCTCAGGCTGAGTTGGTTTTGAGGGATTTTTTCGCAAAGAATACACCAAAATCATTTCTTGTCAATCATAAAGGATCTTCCAAGGAAGGAACTTTGTATGCTATCGGAACACTTGTGACCGCCTCCGGAAAATCTTTTCGTACATCCTTTTACCTTAAGTCTGCCGGCGGAAAATACATCCTTCAGGAATTAAGGATTGAACCACAATAATTATCCCTTCATTTTAACCGGAAAAGCGCCAATTGAGCATTTCCGGAAATAAATTATTTGTCCCAGGAAAATAATTAATCAATAAACTCAGGTCTTTTCCGAATCTTTACACCATGGATTTATCACAATACCCTCATTACGGATTGTCTGTCAGTGATTTTATACGACAAGCTTTATTGGAAGACACCGGCGACGGAGACCACACTTCACTGAGCACTATTGGACAATCTGAGCAGGGCAAAGCGAAAGTGATGATCAAAGAAAATGGTGTAGTCGCAGGATTAGTGGTTGCAGATCAGGTGTTGAACATTGTGGATTCTTCGATGGTTGTTAAAACCCTTTTTGCTGAAGGTGCAAACGTAAAACCCGGAGATGTTGTAATGAATGTACAAGGTTCTGTTCGATCGATGCTAAAGGCCGAACGTCTCCTGTTGAACTGCATGCAAAGAATGAGTGGAATCGCTTCTTTAACAAGACGTTATGTGGATGCAGTTGCAGGAACAGGTGCTGTTATTCTGGATACCCGAAAAACCACTCCCAATTTCAGATTATTTGAAAAATGGGCTGTCACACTTGGCGGTGGAATGAACCACCGGTTTGGATTGTATGATATGATTCTGATTAAGGACAATCACGTGGATGCATCCGGTGGTATCAGGGAAGCATTGCGTAAAGCGAACGCATATCTAAAGGAGCAAGGCAAAGATCTAAAGATAGAAATCGAAACACGGAATCTTGAGGAAGTAAAGCAGGTTATTGCTGCAGGCGGAGCTCATCGAATCATGCTGGATAATTTCAAACCTGAAATGATCCGGGAGGCTGTTGAGCTGATCAATCAGAAATATGAAACAGAAGCTTCAGGAGGTATTACTCTCGATAATATCCTGGAATATGCGCGTACCGGCGTAAATTTTATTTCAGTCGGAGCGCTAACACATTCATACAAGAGCCTTGATATCTCAATGAAAATAGTGAAATGAGAAATCAGAATCCGCCACCGGTTCAGAAAGTAATTTTCAAAAAGGTTTTAAGAGTAATTCTCTTCTCTCCTCCTATCCGTACGCTTATCGATTATTCAAAGCGTGTCGCATTACCAGGTTTTGACAAATTACCTATTTATGATGTAGCGGATTTTTTCTTCACAGGAATACAACGCGGTTCCATTGTCACCAGGGCACAGTCACTTGCATTCAGTTTCTTTTTGGCTATTTTTCCCGCAACCATTTTTTTATTCTCCCTGATCCCTTATATCCCGATTCACGATTTTCAGTCTCAGTTACTCGAACTCATTCAGAACATATTGCCAAGTAATGCTTACGAATCCGCAAGGACGACCATCGAAGACATTATTAAAATTCAGAGGGGCGGACTACTTTCCTTTGGTTTTGTGCTGGCACTTTATTTTACTACCAATGGTTTCATGACAATGATGAGAGGGTTTAACAGTTCCTATCATGTTGTTGAGACAAGGACTCCTTTTAAGCAGAGAATGGTTGCACTGGTGCTCACCGTATTGCTTACCATTTTAGTAATTGTCTCCACCGCTCTGATTATCTTCAGTGAAATTGCCACCAAATACCTGGTCAAACACAGTATCCTGAAAACAAAAACCCAGATAGCGCTATTACTTTTGGGTAAATGGGCGGTTGTTCTGGCACTCTTTTTTATCGCCATATCATTCCTTTACTACTACGCTCCTGTTATGCGAAAACGCTGGCAGTTTATTTCAGCCGGATCTACATTCGCCACATTGCTTTCGATCATTGTTTCCACCGGATTTGCATACTTCGTGAATCACTTCGGACAATACAATAAGATTTACGGTTCAATCGGAACACTCATCGTTATTATGCTCTGGATCTATTTCAACAGTCTGATTTTGATCCTGGGCTTTGAATTGAACGCGAGTATTGACAATGCCAAGAAGCAGGTCAAGCGGGTGTTCTGATGTTGTCGGGAGCCAGATGAACATTTGATTTTCAATCGAACACATTCAATTTTCCTATTTTTATTCTGATCAAAAAATCCATCAAAATAAAA
>CAYMMN010000284.1:0-4618 GCA_964391495.1 uncultured Flavobacteriales bacterium
CAAATTCGGCTATGGTCTCTTTCAGGTCCTCAAAACCCAACAGACTTTGCATATCTGAAATGTCTTTTCCGTATAACGCTTCCATGATTCGGTTTTCAAAATATACGGTGAAACCTTCATTCATCCAGAAATCATTCCAGCTCGCATTGGTGACAAGATTTCCGCTCCAGGAATGCGCAAGTTCATGTGCAATGAGTGTTGTCAGCGAACGGTCACCGGCAAGTATTGTTGGTGTCGCGAAAGTAACACGTGGATTCTCCATTCCGCCAAATGGGAAACTCGGAGGAAGTACAATCACATCGTATTGTCCCCATGCATATGGTCCGTATAATTTCTCTGCTGCATCCACCATTTTAGGAAGATCAACAAATTCCCAGGCAGCTTTATCAATGGTCACAGGCTCGGCATACACACCGGTTCTTTTATCCAGTGGTTTGAAAACGAAATCGCCGACTGCAAGCGCCAGCAGATATGCCGGAATCGGCTGAGGCATTTTGAAATGATAGACTCCATCAGCAGATTTTTGCTGTGGATTTTCAGCACTCATCACTGCCATCAAACCGGGTGGAACATGTACAGTTGCGGAATAGGTAAATCGTATACCCGGACTATCCTGTACCGGTGCCCAGGTTCGGGCCAGAATCGCTTGTGATTGTGTGAACAGGAATGGTGATTTTTTACCTGCGGTTTGTTCCGGAGTGAGCCATTGCAATGCGGCTGCGGAAGGGGAGGTGGAATAGTAAATCGTTATAAATTTAGTTTCAGGTGTAAGATTGACCACCAACGCTCTTCCCAAGTAAGGAACTGTATCTCCGAGTTGAAAAGCCAGAGGTTTTTCCGCGTCATTCATCAATACCTTTTGAATGGTAAGATCGCGGGTATCGAGAATCAGCTGACTTATTTCTTTTTTTCTTTCAAATTCTATACGCGCCGTACCGGTCAGAATTTTTTTCTCAAAATCAACCTGGAGATCAAGATCAAGATGTTTGATCACTGCTTCATCCGGACGGGCGAAAGTGTGCGGATCTTTTACAAGAACAGCTGCAGAAGTTGTTTCAGTTTGCATGGTATTGGAAGGATTATTTTGACAGGCTGCCAACACTATTATCAGCAGCAGATACAGAGTACTGAAGGATCGGGTCATTGAATAGAATCAGATAGATCAAATGTAGCAAAACTGTAGAAATAGAAGAATTTGCGGGGGTAATTATAATTTGAAAGGATCTCTGCCGAATTCCAATAATGACCCTTTTCTCCTTCTAAGGCAATTTTAATTCAAAGTGACTCTAATTAATTATTCCTAAATTTGATTATTGAATGACAATCACTCAATTTGCTAAGTATAATTTCGATTTTGAAAAATTGCTTTCGAAAGTTTTCAATTGATTCATTTTTTAAATAGAGTTCATTTTTATTTATGGTACTTATTTTATAAGATATGAAAATAAAACTCTACCAGCTGCTACTGTTTTTACCATTATTCTCCGGCGGTCAGTCAAATCAAGATGTTATTCGATCGAGTGAAAAAGACAAGGTTCCAGTTAGTTCGGATCGTACGAATAGCGTACAGGAAGAAGTGATCGGCTTTACTTATTATGATTTGCAATGGATTGGTTCGAGTCCGACACGTGTGGTAAATAATTTCGATGGAACTATTTCAGCTTGTTGCACTTTCAGTCCAAACGCGAATGCGAATTATCCTGATCGTCACGTATGGTATACTTATTATGATGGATTCTCCTGGGTATTCGATACGAGTGTCAGTACTGGTCCTGCACTTTATCCTGCCCTTGCAGTGACACCATTGTACCAGGAAATGATTTTTCTAGAAACAGATTCGGGTATTGTGATGAAACACCGCCCGGTGAAAGGTATCGGACCGTGGTCTTTGGATACTACCTCTTTTGGTGTTTTTCCTACCTATGATGCGCAACCACGAGTGGCAACCGGAGGTTCGAATCAGCAAACGGTTCATGCTATCTGGAGTGGAGGAGGAAACAATCCAGCCCCATTTGCAGGGCAAACTCATCCGATTGTGTATTCCCGGTCAATGGATGGAGGGCTAACATGGCTCGTTTCCCGTATAGTGCTGCCTGCTTTGAATGCATCTCATTACGTGGGTTTTAATCCGGGTTCATATTCCATTGATTGCAAAGACAGCATTGTCGCGATTGCTTATGCTGATCCTAAAACAGATGTTGGTTTGCTAAAATCAACTGATGGCGGAAATACATGGACCTCCACCATTGTTCATTCATTTCCTATTCCGTTTTATAATCAGACTACAATGATCACGGATACCAATTCAGATGCAATCGCGGATACTCTTGATTCCAACGGTGGAGATCCCTTTGTATTGATTGATAATTCCGGGGTTTGTCATGTCTGGTATTCACGACTTAAAGTAGTTTGTTCCCAACCAGGAACACAGCCCGGAGGAGGATTATTGGTGGATCATTATTCAGATGGATTGTGTTATTGGAAAGACACCTGGTTTCCGAATTCCCCGGTCCAAATTGCCGCTGCTCAGGATTTGAACGGCAATCAAAAAATTGATTATCCTTTTGATCCTACATGTTCTTTGCCTTTTGGTAATTATGATGGCGGACTCACTCAGTATCCAACTGCAAGTGTAGATGCTTCAAATGTTTTGTACGTTGCTTATCAGTCCATCGCAGAACTCGCTGATACAGCTGATTGGAAGCAGGCCCACCGTCATATTTTCAGCTTCTCTTCGGCGGACAATGGACAAACATGGGGTTCTGCCGTAGATCTTGTGCCTGATATGAATGCAGGTGGTTATGGTGAATTTCAGGAAGCTGTATTTCCATCTATGGCTCGTGTCTCAGCCGTACAAAATCCAACTGTCGTTTATCAGCGTGACATCGCCCCTGGAACATCTTTCGCCGAACCGGGAACTTGTGATCAGGTAAACAATAATTTATCTTCCAGTGATCTTGTAGTTGTGCAGGCAACCGTATTTGCAGAAATAGAAAGTATAAAATCAAAGACAAGTGATAATCTCAGGGCATTCCCGAATCCATCAAATTCACTGATACATTTTGAATTTTCAAATGTGCTAAATGAAAATGTAACCTTGACCTTGAGAAATAATCTCGGACATTTGATAATGGAAAAATCTTTCAAAGCAAACACTAGCGATTTCACTTTGGATATCTCAAATTTACCTCCAGGTATATACACCTGTACTGCTTTGGGAAATGAATTGCAATTGGTGAAAAAAATTATTGTGGTTAACTGAATTACCTATAAATAAAACACCGGGCATCACAACTATAATTTTCTGTGATACCCGGTGTTTTAAAAATTCTGAGATTAACCTTTTCCGTCCTGCAATGTATTCATCGCCATCATTTGCTTCATGGTCTTTTGCATGCCATCAGGTGAGCCATCCAGGAATATAACATTTCCTTTTCCGGATTCTCCGAAATTTTTAACAGCTTCTGTCCACATGCTGAAAAGAATAACAGAAGTATCCAGGTTTGCCTGTTGCAATTCTTTCGCTGCTTCAGTCATACCTTTTGCGACTTCCTGACGGAACAAGGCCACACCTTGTCCACGCATTTGTGCGGCTTCACGTTCAGCGGCAGCGGAGATTTTAATCGCGTTACCTTCCGCTTCGGCAGCTTTTGTTTTTGTAATCAGTAAAGCCTGTCCTTCGTTTTCCGCGGCAGCTTTCAGGTTATTCGATGCTACAACCTGGCTCATGGATTTCATGATTACATCGTCGAATGTGATATCATTCAGCTGTAGATCTTTCAAATGATAACCCCAGTCTTCAAGAGTAATGTCGATTTGCTCTTTCACGTGATCAGTGATGTCCTTGCGTAAGCCGAGAATTTCAGCCTGCTTTTTCGTCGCGACATAACCACGAATGGATCCTTCAATTGTTCGTATCAATGCCTGCATGAAATTTTTATCATCAAAAAATTTGAAAGCCACATTGATGATGTTTTTTTCATCGTTATCGATTACAGAATAAAGCAACATCGCTTTGAAATAAACATTGGCCTGATCAATGGTAATGGCCTGGAATTCCAGTTCCACAGAACGATTTTGGATTGAAACACGACGATGTACCTGCTCAATCAGAGGTATTTTGATGTTGAGTCCCGGCAACATGATGCGCCGGTATTTTCCAAACATTGTTATCACGGCAATCGTTCCCTGTTGAACAGTTACGAAGCCCATGAACACAAGAAGTACTGCTATGATCAGAAGGATGAGGGGAATAGAGAATGTCATGGTTAAAGAATTTATTCAGAAAGGTATAAAAAAAATTGAAGGAGGTCTGAAAAAAAAACGATCCTGCGGAACAAGTCGGCAGGATCGAAAAAAAATATTTATACAGCAATATACGTGTGCAATGCGCGAATTACTCTTTCGTCAAACTTGCAAACAAATATTCCCTGTTCAAACGCGCGATATGAGAAATTGAAATTCCTTTTGGACATTCCGCTTCACAGGCTCCCGTGTTGGTGCAGCTGCCAAATCCGGCTTCGTCGTGCGCTGCAACCATTCTCAACACTCGTTCACGACGCTCTGGCTGACCTTGCGGAAGCAAAGCAAATTGTGAAACTTTCGCAGAAAGGAAAAG
>CAYMMN010000285.1:0-4607 GCA_964391495.1 uncultured Flavobacteriales bacterium
ATGCAAAGAATAGTTAGCACGTCAAGCGCTCCTGTTCAACAGTATTTTATAAACAATAATATCAATTTGGAATACATAAATCCAATTGAAAAAGTAATTTACAACCCTTCTGAGGTAACAATTACTGCCAGCGATTTACACTTCCCACACAATTACAAATTTAAAACGATTCGTGCACTGTATCCATTTTTACAAGAAGTTCAAAGAGATAATACAACTGCCAATGGTGGTGTCTATGCCAGTAATGAATTGTTTAATGTTCCGGTAACAACGGATCTTTACAAAGAAAATCACGTATCATCCGTTTATGATCCAACCAACACAGACCATAGGTTTGCTTCGATATATCATTTGGCAAATAATTCTAAACTAACGATTGAACCGTGCGTTCAAATTTTTGATGCTACCTTTGAAGTGAATAGTGGTTCAGAGATTGTTTTTGAAAACGACCTTACAAACCAGGTAAATGTGAATAGATATCAATTATTATACAATGGTGGTGAAGTAACCAAAAGAAGAGATAATTTTTTATTTCAAGCTGAAACTGAAAATAAATCAATTTTAAATTATGAAGCCGGCGATGCTATTTTAGCCGGGGATCATGTTGACCCTGCAAAAGCTGCGGGTGAATATATACTCACATCTCAATCCAATTCGTCGTTTGTAGCGAATAATTACATTGATCTTGAATCAGGTTTTCATGCAGAGAACGGAAGCGTTTTTACTGCTTCAATCCAACCTGTATCAATCCCAACCTGTACACCAAATCCTCCACTTAGAAGAGGTCTTTCCGAACAAGCCATCGCAACTGAAAATAAAACTATTCAGCCAGCTATCAATCTGGTTTCTACTCCAAATCCATTTGTATCGGATTGTTATTTTATATTTTCAATTGAAGAGCAATCGGAAGTTACACTTAGTTTATACAATTCTAATGGAGCTGAAATAGCTAGTATCTCCAATCATAAAATATTAGCAAAAGGAAAATATAACTATCATTTCACTGGTGAAAATTTAAGTTCCGGACTCTATTTGGCAAAATTGGTTGTCAATAATGAACAGAAAATAATTAAACTCATAAAGGAGTGAATTGAAAATTCTCTTGAAAGAATGGTGACTCAAAAAAGGCAGTTGATAAGGTCTTCAGACCAATACCGACTCGCCTACCTGCTGGCGTACAGCATTTTTTATTGCCGCTACATCGTAATGGCATTCGGCATAAAGTTCTTTCTGCTCGCCATGTTCAATAAATTTATCCGGAATTCCGAGACGTTGAATAGCTGCAGAATATCCATGATCAAGCATGAACTCCGCAACCGCGGAACCAAATCCGCCCATGATACAACCGTCTTCTACCGTGATAATTTTTTTGAATCTCGAAAAAATATCGTGCAACAATTCCGCATCGAGTGGTTTTACAAATCGCATGTCGTAATGAGCAGGGAAAAATCCTTCTTTGGAAAGTTCATCGCATGCTTTCACCGCAAAATTTCCGGGATGACCAATTGTTAAAATTGCTACTTCTTCTCCATCACGTACCATGCGTCCTTTTCCAATTGGAATTTCCTGGAAAGGTTTTCTCCAGTCGACCATGACGCCATTTCCTCTCGGGTAGCGTATAGAAAAAGGCGCCGCGGTTTTTTCGAGTTGCGCGGTGTACATGAGATTCCGCAACTCTTCTTCATTCATTGGAGCGGAAACGATCATGTTCGGGATGCAACGGAAAAACGCGAGATCAAATGCCCCGTGATGTGTAGGACCATCCGCTCCGGCAAGACCGCCACGATCCAGACAAAATACAACATGCAGATTTTGCAAAGCGACATCGTGTACCACCTGGTCATAGCCGCGTTGCATGAAAGAAGAATAAATATTACAGAATGGAATTAATCCCTGTGTTGCAAGACCCGCGGAAAAAGTCACCGCGTGTTGTTCCGCTATACCCACGTCGAACGCGCGATCCGGCATGGCTTTCATCATGATGTTTAAAGAACATCCGGAAGGCATAGCGGGTGTGATTCCGACAATCTTTGGATTTTTTTCCGCCAACTCTACGATAGAGTGCCCGAAAACATCCTGGTATTTCGGAGGTTGCGGAGCATCTACCTGCGGCTTATATATTTCACCTGAAATTTTATCAAACAATCCGGGAGAATGCCATTTGGTCTGATCCTTCTCGGCGAGTTCGTATCCTTTTCCTTTTACGGTAAGACAATGCAAAATTTTCGGACCCGGAATTTGTTTCAGATCGTTCATGATTTTCACCAGACGATTCACATCGTGACCGTCGACAGGACCGAAATAGCGGAAACGCAATGACTCGAACAAATTACTTTGTTTGAGCAATGTTGTTTTGACCGCGTTCTCTACTTTCGATGCAATGTCCTGTGCATTCGGACCGAACTTACTGATCTTTCCGAGTAATCGCCACACTTCATCCTTCATCTTATTGTAAGTATGCGATGTGGTAATATCGGTGAGGTATTCTTTCAAAGCACCGACATTCGGATCGATGCTCATGCAATTGTCGTTGAGAACAACAAGCAGATTTGAATTTTCGACACCGGCATGATTGAGTGCTTCGAAGGCAAGACCGGCGGTCATTGCTCCGTCTCCAATCACAGCGATATGCTGACGATCATTTTCGCCTTTCAGTCGGGAGGCAACAGCCATCCCCAAAGTCGCTGAAATTGAAGTTGAGGAATGTCCAACACCAAAGGTGTCGTATTCGCTTTCATTTCTTTTTGGGAAACCACTGATTCCTTTATAGACACGGTTGGTATGAAAAATTTCTCTGCGACCGGTCAGGATTTTATGCCCGTAAGCCTGGTGCCCGACATCCCAAACCAATTGATCATAAGGTGTATTGAACACATAATGAAGGGCTACCGTAAGTTCGACCACACCCAATGACGCACCAAAATGACCTCCATTGACAGAAACGATGTCAATGATAAAATCCCGGAGATCCTTGCACACCTGCGGGAGTTCATTTTCCTGCATTTTGCGCAAATCTTCGGGATAATTGATCTTTTTCAGGAGATTACCCGGCTTTATTTCCATCTTTTAATGTGGTGATACAAATATACGAAGAAATAGGGAGATATCAGGACTGCAGCGGATTAGGGCTGTAAAAGGAGATCCCGAATGCTTCATAGTTCTCCTTTTTCCATTTTAATAACAACTCTAAGCCTGTTTGGTTTTATAATACCGTTTAATCTTCGTTTTTTTGCGAACGGAATCAGGGGCCGGATATTGAATTTTACTCCATTTATCCTGTTCTCCCTGGTATTTTCCCATCCATAATTTGTCAGAGGGAAAGCAATTTGTTTTAATTCAGGAAAAAAATGAAACCAATTCGGGTAATTGATCTGCTTCGTTCAAAAGAAACCGGGAAACCGACGGAAGTAAAAGGCTGGGTGCGTACCAAACGTGGCAACAAGCAAATCGCCTTCATCGCGGTGAATGATGGCTCTGTTATCCATTCAATCCAGGTGGTTGCGGAGTTGGCTAAGTTCGACGAAGAACTGATGAAGCAAATCACCACAGGAGCATGTGTTCATGTAAAAGGAACTCTTGTCGCTTCTCAGGGAAGTGGTCAGGCTGTAGAAATTCAGGCTACTGAAATTATTTTGCTGGGTGGAGCGGATGAAACTTTTCCATTGCAAAAGAAAGGTCATTCAATGGAGTTCCTCCGCGAGATCGCGCATTTGCGTCCGCGTACAAATACTTTTGGTGCTGTTTTGCGCATGCGCCATCACATGGCTTTCGCGATCCACAAATATTTTAACGACAGAGGATTTTTCTATTTGCATTCTCCTGTGATTACAGGTTCTGATGCTGAAGGTGCAGGAGAAATGTTTCAGGTCACAACATTGGATCTGAACAATCCTCCACGCACAGAAGATGGATCAATTAATTTCAAAGAAGATTTTTTTGGTAAAGCAACCAATCTCACTGTATCCGGACAACTCGAAGGAGAACTGGCAGCGATGGCATTGGGTAACGTGTACACCTTTGGTCCAACTTTCCGTGCGGAAAATTCAAATACACCACGACATCTCGCGGAGTTCTGGATGATAGAACCGGAAATGGCTTTCTACGATATCCAGGATAACATGGATCTCGCTGAAGATTTTCTGAAATATCTCATCCAATATGCATTGGATAATTGCAAAGACGATCTGGAATTCCTCAACAACATGTACGATAAAGAACTTGTTGGTCGTTTGCAATTTGTTGTATCGAATCCATTCGAAAGACTGACGTATACAAAAGCGGTTGAGATCCTCATGAATTCAGCAAAGAAATTCGAGTTCCCCGTGAAATGGGGCACGGATTTACAAAAGGAACATGAAAATTATCTCGTTGAGCATTTCAAGAGGCCGGTGATTCTTACGGATTATCCAAAAGAAATCAAGGCATTTTACATGAAGCAAAACGAAGACGGAAAAACTGTTCGTGCGATGGATGTATTGTTTCCGTGGATTGGTGAAATCATCGGAGGTTCACAGCGTGAGGAGAATTATGAAAAGCTCATGGCACGCATCACTGAAATGCACATTCCTGAAAAAGATTTGTGGTGGTATCTCGACACGCGTAAATAC
>CAYMMN010000286.1:0-1448 GCA_964391495.1 uncultured Flavobacteriales bacterium
GTTATGAGTTATGAATTATGAGTTATGAATTATGAGTTATGAATTATGAGTTATACTGCACTCACTGTATTTATAACTAACAACTAACATCTAACAACTAACATCTAACAACTAACACCTAACACCTAACAACCAACCACCAACAACCAACAACCAATTTATCTCCCACCCCAACTCCTCTCAATACATATCATATTCATAACGCGTTCCGAAGTGCTTGTCGCCTCCGCCGCGTGAAGTATCGATTTCAAAAGTCTGCTCAGCAATAATATTGCCGGCATCATCGTACTCATAAATATTTTTTTTCAACAACATTCCACTTCCATCGTACAGCTCCTGTGTAATTAAGCGATCCTGTTCATCATAAGAGTAGCGGATTGACTTGGAATAAAAATCCTTGTAGTGGCGTTCAATTACATTGTCGCGATCGTCATATACTGTTTTCACAGCGGAAATTAGTTTACCATCTGGCGTTGTCTGAACAGAGGAAATTTCTTTTCCTTTCTCATTTAGTTTAATCACTGTTTTCGTTTTGACTTTACCATCCGGGAAGTACTCCATTTCTTCTACTTCATTTGAAGCAGAGTCCATTGCAAATGACAATCGTTCTACAACTTTTTTATCCTTATCGAATTTGGTTCTTTCAATCAAACTGCCTTTGTCATCGTATTTCATTTCTTCACGAACATCGAAATCACCTTCTTCATCATAACGCTTTATACTAATAATGTTTTCTTTTTCATCATAAGCGTATTCGGCACGTTCACCCGCGTCATCTCCATAATATTTAGTCTCTTCCAGCAACAATCCTTTCTCATCACGCTTGAGAACTCTCCGCTCGGTAACATCATCGATGGCATACAATAATATATGCTCCTCAAGTTTACCCAGTTTCGAATACACATATGTATTCCGCTCTTCCAGTTCACCCTCATTATCAAATTTTGATTCTGAAAGAATATTTCCCTGCTCATCCATTTCAACAACCAGTTCCAGGAATTCTTCATCGGCCTTATTCATCAATTCTGAAAAACTGTAATTTTTATACCGCTGAGTAAACCTGCGGACTGTTTTAATTTTTGCTGACATAAAATTGTTGTATAGAATGATTATGCAAATGTATTCACTTCCTTTTCAGTAATCTTTTTATCTGATAAAATCACCAGACGTTCTATTACATTTCTTAATTCACGGATATTTCCCGTCCATGCTTTTGATTGAAGAGCGTTCAAAGCATCTGCTGAAAAACTTTTCAATGGCATCCCGTAATCTTCACAGATTTCTTTCACAAAATGTTCGGCAAGGACGGGGATATCGTCCTTTCTTTCCCTGAGGGAAGGCACATGAATAACAATCACGCTTAAACGGTGATACAAATCCTCCCGGAAATTTCCTTTTTCAATTTCAGCTTTCAGGTCTTTATTGGTAGCGGCCAGTACGCGCGGACT
>CAYMMN010000286.1:1548-4593 GCA_964391495.1 uncultured Flavobacteriales bacterium
CTTTTTCAATTTCAGCTTTCAGGTCTTTATTGGTAGCGGCCAGTACGCGCGGACTAACCTGAATTTCCTTCTCGCCTCCCACTCTGGTGATTTTATTTTCCTGCAAAGCACGCAAAACTTTCGCCTGCGCCGAAAGACTCATGTCACCTATTTCATCCAGAAAAAGTGTTCCATTATTCGCCTGTTCGAATTTTCCTATTCTTTGTTTGATAGCAGAAGTAAACGCGCCTTTTTCATGACCAAACAATTCGCTCTCTATCAATTCCGACGGGATGGCAGCGCAGTTCACCTCGACAAGTGGTCCGGCAGCCCGTTGACTTTTTTCGTGAATCCATCGCGCAACAAGTTCCTTACCCGTCCCGTTACTTCCTGTTATCAACACTCGAGCATCTGTTGGTGCTACTTTGTCGATCATGGATTTGATCTGAGAAATTTGCTCCGACTTCCCAATCATCTCACGGGTCTTGAAAACTTTTCGTTTCAAAGTCTTTGTTTCACTGATCAGTGAAGATCTGTCAAGCGCGTTTCTAACAGTGACAAGCAAGCGATTCAAATCCGGCGGCTTCGCGATGTAGTCAAACGCTCCGCTTTTGATAGCATCTACTGCTGTCTCAATGGTGCCATGTCCGCTAATCATCACAACAGGTAAGTCCGGGTTGAGTTCCTGCAATTTTGCCAGCACTTCCAGACCATCCATCTTTGGCATTTTAATATCGCAAAGGACAAGATCAAAGGAATTGCTTTCAACCTTCTTCAAACCTTCCGCACCATCACCGGCTTCATCCACTTCAAATTTTTCATACTGCAAGATTTCACGCAAAGTATTGCGGATCGCTTTTTCATCATCAATAATCAAAATTCTGGGCATGGAGGGAAGGTTATCTCTGTTTTCGTTGTGCTAAAATACAAAAACAACGTGATTTCGCTGAAGCAGTTTTCTAAGGGATACAAATAAATATACACTCTGAATATGACGGTCGGAACGAAATGAAAAACGATGAGTTACAACTCAGCTCTTTCTTCGCAGACTGTTCCACAATGCGCCTTCCTTTAAGGAATAAGCAGAATATTGCATCCTCGAAATCGAGTACTTTTTCATTACAAAATTCGTGACAATACTGGCCAGAACAATCATATCTACCCGCATCCGCAACAATCCTCTTAAGCTCTGTCGCTGACTTCTTGTCGATTGAATCAAATAATTGTGAAGATCAAAATATTGCTTCAAATCAAACTCATAACTTAACAAACTACTGCTGAGTGCTTTCCCCAAGTTCCGGAATCCGATAATATCCGTGTACGATTCAAAGGATCCTGCAGAGCCGATGATTCTTGCAACAGGATATTTAACCAACATCTCTGATAAATCTGATAACTGATTGTCGAGGTAACTCTCTACGAGCTGAATTTGATCGTCTGTGATCGGATCTGATGGTGAAAAACGCTCCAGCAATCGCGCTACTCCGATGTTATAACTGTGCTTCCAAAGCAAACCTGTTTCATTGCAAAGGATAAACTCAATACTTCCTCCGCCGATGTCCATAATGAGGACAGGCTGTTCATCCAAATTTACACATTGACGCACACCCAAATAAATCAGTTCTGCTTCTTCCTCGCCCTTAATAACCTGTATTTCGATTCCGGTAGAAGAATTTACTTCTCTCACAAAATCCAGCCCGTTATCCGAGCTACGGATCGCTGATGTAGCAAATGCATGAACATCGCTGACATCAAATTTCTGTATCGTTTTTTGAAGTGAGAGGAGTGCCTGTACTCCTCTTTTAAATGCTGGTTTCTGAATATGGTTTTTCCCAATACCACCCTGACCAAGCTTCACAACTCTTTTTGACTGGTGAAGAATTTTAAACGTCAAATCCGATTCCGCTTCCACAATAAGAAGCAGAAAAGTATTTGTACCAAGATCAAGAATCGCGTGCTTCATTTAGCAGTATGTCCGGGACAAATCAGAGTGATTCCATTAGATCAATCCCGGAAAAAAATCAATTGTGGTAACGCAACCACTTCCACATTTCTTTATACGACACCTTTTTACCGTACATGAGAATTCCGGTACGGTAAATCTTGCCTGCTATCCAGGTAGTAAAGATAAATCCGATGATCAGTAATACCATAGACAAAATGATCTGGTAAGCAGGAACCCCAAAAGGTATTCTCACCATCATCACAATCGGTGAAGTAAATGGAATTATCGAAAACCAGAAGGCGACATTCCCTTGTGGATTATTGATCACATTTATGGCCGCAACATAAGCGATAATCAAAGGGATCGTTACCGGTAACATAAATTGCTGAGTATCCGTTTCCGAATCAACAGCCGCGCCTATTGCGGCGAACAAGGCACTATACAGCAGGTAACCGGCGAGAAAATAGAAAATAAACATTGCGATCAACAGCGGAAAATTAATCGATGACATCATCTCCGATATTTTAGCCCCGGTTTCTCCTTCAGGTTGCATCAGCTGTTGCTGTAAGGCAGGATTGCCAGACATTCCCGGCTGTACTTTCATCATGGTCTCGATTTTTTCCTTCTCCGTTTTCCCATTCATCATCACAGATGTAACCCCACCGTAAACCACGAAACTCAAAACCACCCAAAGTAAAAACTGCGTCAGTCCAACGAGTGCTACACCCACAATTTTTCCCATCATTAATTGAAACGGCTTCACAGAAGAGATAATCACTTCTACAATGCGGCTTGTTTTTTCTTCCATCACCCCACGCATCACCATGGCGCCATAAATGAATATAAAGAGATAAATCAGCAAACCACCGGCAAAACCCAATCCAGATGTGAGCGGAGTACTCGTCTCCTGATTTTTCATATCACGTGTTCGGATATCCACATCCGTACGAATTGATTTCAATTTTTCTTCATCAATTCCCGCTTCGATGTATTTGTAAGTATTGATTTCTTTTTCGATAGTGAATTTTATTTTTGAAATCACATCCAGTCCGGGTTGTGATTCAGAATAAAAAGTAACCGCTTTTTCAAGTAATGCCACATTCGGAGTAGCTGGAATGTAC
>CAYMMN010000287.1:0-4588 GCA_964391495.1 uncultured Flavobacteriales bacterium
TTTGTTATTTGTATTGAAGGCACTGGTAACATTACTCGTGGTAAAATTACCTGCGATATCCATGTCAGCATTTGTAGCGGCCGGACCGGTCTTTGTGATGGTCACATTTCCCAATTTGTTCGCGCCGGTGAGAGCGCCATCAAAGGTTTGAGAAACCGCGCCATTGTTCATGACGATTGTTGAGGTGGGTGATGCATTGATGGTTCCGAAATTATTCAGGTCACCGCAAACAGTTACTGTTACTCCCGGATTAATGGTGAGACTCGCTCCGCCAAGAATATTGATTGTTTGCACAGTAGTATTCGCGGAGATTACAGGCGGTGATGCTGAGGGGAAAATATTGGTAGTGACACCACAAGCAGGGACATTACAACCATTCCAGTTCGTACTTGTAGCCCATGCATTATTGCTTGCTCCCGACCAGTTGATCACAGGAGAGTTCCCTATTCCCGCAGTGGATCCTGTGAAATCAAGTGTATATCCACCGGTTGTATAACTGTAATTCGATAAAGCGAGAACAATTGTTTGTCCGGCAACAACAGGTAATGGATCCTGAAAATTGAAAGGTGACCCTGCAGCAGGAACCGGATTTTGCATTCCACATAAATTTGAAGGAGCTCCATTCCAATTGCAGCGTACAGGTGCAAGCGTATTGTTTAAAATGTCATTGCAGGTTGATGTCGTTAAATCATACATGATCCAGTCATAGAATCCGAACGGATGTGTATGCGTCCATGCAAGCAAGCCTGGAGAATTGATGTGAATCGTATACCAAACAATATTCAATTCTCCCGCAAGTAAACAACCTGAATTGAATCCTGCCGGATTGATATCCGGATTACTCACATTCCCCGGGTTTGGAATTTCCGGTATCAGGCCGCATCCAAAGAAACTCACAGGTTGATTGATCACCTGGTTACCGCAAACAGGAATGGCTCCCAGGCAATCCTGATTGTTGAATCCCGATTGCGAAATACTATCGGATGCCATGATGTTGAAAGAACCGGTCAGGTTTCCGACTCCATCGACACGAATAAAAATTGTTGATCCGGGTGTAAGTCCTGTTAGAGACAAAGTTGCCGCTGTTGTCAATCCACCACAACCCAATGCGGAATTATCATTGCATCCTGCAGCAAGAGGCGTGAGTGAAGCGCAGGTGCCTGTAAATACTTCTATCTGATTATCGACGATGGAAACAATCTGTGTTTCGATCGCAAGCAATCCGGATGCAGGAACAGTTGCTTTATACCACACTGTATTCATATTGCCCGGATCAAACCAACAGGAAGGAGCTGCAGCTTCACCGGCACCGGTAGAACAATTGTTATCTCCAAGCACAAATGTTCCCATCGGAAGATTGATCGCGTTGCATGGCTGATCATTCACAGCTCCTGAACCAAAGGATGCAATGGAAAGATCATAACTGACCGCGGCAGGAGGAGCCCAGCTGTCGATGATAATATAATAGGTTCCGGCAAATGGAAGTGTCACATCTGTTACGAGTGGAGAAAATCCGCCATCGGTTGCAATACAGGTTCCTGAACCCGGACAACCAAAATACACCTGAAAACCCATCAGTGATGTTGAACCATTGTTGATGGTAATACTGATACATTGATTTCCCGGAGAAAGCAATGAGTACACTTTGTCTTCACCGGAATTATAAACTGTTGCACAGGTGTTCGGTGTGAGGTCATTGTAATCGTCTCCCATACAGGCTGTCGTCTCATTGACGACATTATAAGGAAGAGAACCAATCACAACAGGATTCGCACAGGTAGCACCAACCGCACTTGCACTCACAGAAGAAATAAAAAGATTGTCATAATCATTGCAGCTAAAATTTCCATCATCAAGTACCAGATAATAGGTTGTACCTGCGTTCACAGTTACACACATACTTTTGCTTCCATCATAATCTTCCACATTGGCAACACAGTTTCCCATGATTCCGGAGCAACCACCAACCGGACAGTCATCATACAAGGTAAGTGAAGTAGCGAATGCGAGTGGAGCATTCAGATCGACGGTTATCTGTCCGGAGGTAGCAGGAGTAAATGTCCATACAATATCTTCTCCGTCAAGAAATGCAGGGTCATTGCAAAAGTTTGCAGTCAAACTATTGATATCATCATCCATTCCGCAGGTAGAGCCGGGTCCGCTGTTATAAGGCAAAGAACCTACATTGATGTTTCCCAATCCGACATCACAGGAAGTTCCAACCCTTGATACTACGGTGACACTGTCGATCGCGATAGCCGGATTGTTTCCCGATGCATTGTCGTTGATCCAGGAAAACACGAGCCTTTGTGTTGTTCCTGCAACTGTACAAGGTAATTCGACCGAATCGACTTTCCAGGTAGTTTGATTGCGGTAATCCGTGAGTAAGGTGCCATTGTTCAAAGGTGTACCCGCTACTGGTGTCACATAAGTCGGAACAAGAGAAAGTTCCATGTAATCTTCACTGGAACGGCCCCGAACTTTGTATTTGAAATAAACTTTAATGAGATCCAGACCAAGAGGAAAGGTTATGTTGCGATACAAATGCACAACAGAAGCAGCAGTGGCCGTATAATTATTGTTGCCGACTGCTGTACCCACATATGCGCAACGCGCTCCAGCTTGACCGGCAACCGCGGTTCCGCACCACCATTGATTGGTTTGCCCGGTGTTTACGGCAGTCCAGTTATTTAAAGCGAATGTAGTTCCGGTTTCAAATCCACCATCACCGGTTCCGCTCAACACTGTTATTTGCCCGTAACTCTTCTGTGCAAACGAAAACATTTGCCACAGCAGCAGGAAGAATATGAGTTTTTTTAATTGCACTTGAAATTAATTGAGTCGCATCAATTAATTCAGCAGGGGGGAGACTGAACAACGAATTGATTATACTGAATACTAATTATCTTTTTTCAATCTTTTTTCTGATTCTTTTCGCAGGAATCATTGATATTTATTTGTGAGAATTCTTGTCGCAAATTTTTCGTGCTTCCTCGATCGGAATTTCGGATTTGATTGTGTATTTGTAATTGAGAGAATGTAATAATGCATTTACTTTCGATCGGATTTCGACAGCGCTGGTTTCTGTATGAAGAATGGTGAGCCCGGTTTTTTCGCAGTATTCGATATTATCGATCGCAGGAATGACCTTGAGCTGTTCTCTCAATTCTGGTACACCTCGCTGTGGACTCAATCCTCGAATTTCCACGAAAAGATATTTCCCGCCTGATTGTGCAAGAATATTGGATATCGAAAGAAATAAGGAAATTGTGAGGAAAAGTAGAGTTGACTTCAATTTTATTGTGTTTTATGTAAGCCGGCACAATAATAAGTATCAACTGGTTCAGATTTTAACAAATGATTCTGAATGGGTAAAAAAGGCTACTGAACGGGAAGGTCTTGTGTGCTATCTGATCACTCTGATAAACCTGGATTGACTAAATTATTTATCTCGTTGAAAATCAGTCAAATGTAGCTCGCGGCAAAACGGATATTCGCTGCAAATTTGATTAATCAGTCTGAGGATTTCTTCTGAACCAGAAATTTCTATTAAAGATTCAGGCTCCTGGTCCAATCCGCATACTTTGATTTTTTATTTAAACCAAGGTTGGAGTCAGTATCCATAAATCGAAATTGTATTGTTTGAAGTTCTTTGTCATTAAAAAGAGATTCCGCCATTGGAAAAACTTCTTCATTTTCTGCCGCGATATGATTTAATAGCGCATCAGTATAACTATTGAGAATGGCTTGTGCGCTTGAATATTCTTTCTTATTGAGGAGTTGCTCAATTTCCTTAATCTGTATCCGAAAATCTGCATGGTTTTCAAGCATTTCATGCAGGATACTTCCTTTCAGTAATTCATTACGTTTTGCCATTTCCGGAAATAAAATTTCTTCTTCCTTATGATGATGGAATTGATCAGCGTAAGTCCGGAAAAAATCAATCAACCTTCTGATATTATAATCATATTCCCCCGGTTTTTTTTCAATCAGTTGAGAGGCTTTTTTTGCCGCATCAATTGCGTTGATGATAATGGCGTGTTCTTCATATAACACTTCCAGAGATTTGTTCATGAAAATTTATTTAAGGGATAAGTTCAGCAAAACTCTGAGTGAGAAAGACTCCAATCATTTCCTTTCTATAGGATCGTGAATAATAATCGTTGTCAACAATCCGACAAGATTTAATTGCTTGTTTTATATAATGCTCATTACTCCCGTTTAAGTTCCCTTCAATCACGACCGGTTTGGGATCAACTCCACCGATGGCGATTTTCAACTTTCCATTAGGATGTATGGAGACAGCAGTAGTCAAAGAAGTAAAATCAACGGCTTCTCTTGGTCGTAGTTTTTTGAAGATTGTTTTAAATTCAATATCTGCTGGCAATAAAATATTTTTAATCAGTGTGGTGGGAGATAGGTTCCGCGGATTTACTCCGTCCCCTGTATAGATGGATTCAAGAGGAATTATGCTGATACCACTTTCATTTTCGATTTCAAGCTCCGCATCCATACTGATCAGTACAGGTGCGCTGTCAGAAACAAAATTTAAAAAACATGCCTTTTTACCACCTGTTGCAATACAGAT
>CAYMMN010000288.1:0-4568 GCA_964391495.1 uncultured Flavobacteriales bacterium
GATTTTCCGATATACAAGCCGAAGTACTCATTGCCGGAGCAGGACCTGCCGGTACCGCTACTTCACTGTTTTTGAGTAAGAAGAAAATCCACCACATCATCCTGGATAAGGCTTCTTTTCCACGAGATAAAATTTGCGGAGATGCCCTGAGTGGCAAAGTTGTGCATGTACTTAACCAACTTGATAAATCCTATGTTCCTCAACTTGCCTCAGGAAAGGAATTCCTTGGAAGTTACGGTGTTCAATTTGTAGCACCGAATGGGCGTGTGCTGGATATTCCTTTTACTTCTAATCCGGAAACGCTAAAACATGCACCCGGATTTATTTCCAGAAGGACAGATTTCGATCACTTCCTGTTTCGCAAGCTTGATCCAACCTATACAACCGTTCTTGAGAATACTGAAATTGTTGACCTGGAATATTCTGCGGATGGCGTTCGTGTATTATTGGATAATCACGGAGAAAAGCTCCAGGTAGAATCAAAAATTGTCGTTGGTGCGGAAGGTGATCGATCCATCGTTGCCAAACATTTTGCAGGCTACAAAAAAGAAAATAAGCACTATTGTGCGGGATTACGCGCATACTATTCCGGTGTCAGAGATCTTCATCCGCAAAATTTTATAGAATTGCATTTTCTGAAAGATTTTCTTCCCGGTTACCTTTGGATCTTCCCGATGCCTGATGGTAAGGCTAATGTAGGTGTTGGAATGTTAAGCGAGGTTATCTCGAAAAAGAAAATCAATCTGAATGCAGAAATGGACAAAGCTATTGCATCCAACCCTGTCCTGAAAAAACGTTTTCAGTCTGCAAAACAGGTTTCTGAAAGAAAAGGCTGGGGACTTCCGCTCGGATCAAAAAAAAGGAAACTATCAGGAGAACATTTTCTCCTCGTAGGTGATGCAGCATCACTGATCGATCCATTTACCGGTGAAGGCATCGGGAATGCCATGACCAGCGGGATGATTGCAGCTGAGGTAATTTCAAAAGCTATTCATGAGCAACAATTTGATGCCCGGTTTTTATCCATGTATGACGAAAAGATATACGAAGCACTGTGGAGCGAATTAAAACTTAGTCATACCCTGCAAAAACTCACCAACCAGGCCTGGCTGTTTAATTTCGTAGTTAACAAAGCATCAAAAAGCAAAACACTGAGAGAATCCATCACCTGCATGTTCGAAGATCTTGACATGCGATCGCGTCTTCGAAGTCCTTCCTTTTACCTTAAACTGCTGCTGAACAAATGAATCAAGTCACTAAATTCCTGACCTGTCTCATCTGTATATTCAGTATTCAACACATGAATACTTCTGCTCAGTTCTGGAAGAAAAAGAGAAATCAATATATTAATGGAATCCCTGAAGGTTATTGGATTGCTTACATTGATTCCACTAAAAAACAGGTAGAATATCATGGTCGTTACAAGCATGGTCATGAAAAAGGCAAATGGAAATATTATTATGAAAATGGGAAACTCAGGAAGAAGGAACGCTTTGGAAAAAACCTCATTCGGACTAAATATTATTATGAATCCGGCAGAAGAAAAAGTTCAGGAAATGCTATCCTGGTCTATGAAGGAGAAAGTTTGCATTATTATTACCAGGGGAAATGGGAATACTATAATGAAGATGGAAAATTGTCTTCTATCGTTTTTTATGAAAGAGGAGAGGAACTGAAAACGATTAAATTTGAGTGAATCATCCAGTTAATCAAAACGATTTAATACATGAAATAAAATGTCCCGAAGAATTTTTACATTCTATCGGGACATTTTATTTCTCCAAAAAAAGAATTGAATCGTTTTTCTTACTTTGTTTTGTTTGCAGCTTCGTATTCCTGATTTAATCCCTGAATCACCTGGTGAGTGATATCGAGTGAATCATTCGCGAAAAGGATTCCTCCTCCTTTTGAATATCCCAAAACAAAATTGTATTTGTTATTTACATTCATAGACCGGATGAATGATGCAACACGGGTGTAAAGTTCTTCAGAAGATTTGTTTTTCTCTTCATCCAACTGCCCGAGGAGCATATCTTTTTTGTCCATAAGTTTTTGCTGACGAGCCATCAACTGTTCTTCTGTTTGTTGACGTTGCAAATCAGTCATTCCGGGAGCTTTTTCCTGGTATTCGGCCGCGTCCTTTTGCAAATTTGTGCTTTCTGATTCCAGTTCATTCTTGATTCTCTCCTGTTTGCTTTCCAGCTCAGACTTCTTCTTCTTAAAATAGGCGTAGTTATCCAGCAAAGAATCAGAATTCACAAAGACAATCCCTCCGGGAACCGAAGGAAGATCCTTGGCGACCTGTAAGGCAGGGCTTATAGCCTGTTCAGTGCTTTTGCTGTCGGAAAAATGCAGATAATACAGTACCGCTACCGCTATCAGGAGGACAATATTCAGTATAAATGATAAATTCTTCATCTTTTTGATTTTGAGGAGTCAAATATAAAAGAATTTAAGGCGGGAATTGCTCTAAAAAATACACTTAATATTTTTCTTTAAAGTATCAGAAATGCTTACTTTTCGGGAGTAAAAGCACAGGATTTATGAAAAAATGGATGTACAGCTTATTGCTAGTTTTCTCTTTCTGGGGATGTAAGAATGATGCTCCTGAAATTGCCGATCCTGCCAATGCCCCGGACATTTCCGCGGTGCCGGCACGGTTTGACCAGAAAATGCTTCTGGAAGAATTCACTTCCTCCTTGTGCGGACAATGTCCAAAGGCTCATCTCCTGCGGGATTCTCTGATTACACAGTATGCCGACCGCTTCTATTTCGTCGACATTCATTCACTGGATATCATGATTGATTCTTCCATTACCAATTTTACTACAGGACAGAATTACATTGACAGTTTGTTCAATTCCTCCGGTATTTATCCTTCCGGAATGATTAATCGTCAGGTTTCCGGTACTTCAGATCTTATTCCTGATTTTTGGGGACAGAAGCTGACTTCTCTTTATGGTGCTATACCTCGATGCGGTCTGGCGATCGATGCTAAAAATATCAGCGGTAACCGATTAAGTTTGTCTGTACATACAGGGTTCAGCGATGCAATGTTTGGCGATTACCGGGTTCATGTATACCTTGTTCAGAATGTAATTCGGACTAATGATTCATTGTATTCGCAGCTGAATGACTATAGTCAACAAGGTTTAACTCCTGATTCAACCAGTTCTCTTTTTCTTCAAAATGATACAATCCGGAATTACAGCCATAAATATGTCTTACACAGAATTATTTCCGACAATGGTTTAGCCGGTGATCCGATTCCTCAGTCTCTGATGACCCGTGGAAATGATTTTGTAAAAACTTATACCGTTGACCTCAGCGGTATCAGTTCTTCCTCCTATTCCATTATCGCGTTTGTAGATAAATTTGGTGATACAGGATTAAATCACCGGATTGAAAATGTACAGAAGGTACAAGTTGGTGAAGCCAAAGACTGGAACTAATTTTCTGATTTTTTAGTAACGTATTTCTTAATTAGTCCGGATAAAGCGATCCGTTTTTTTCGCTTTGTATAATTCATTCATTATGGACTTCCTCGATCAATCGATTTCAGATTATATCGAATCACATACTGCTCCGGAATCAGATGTATTGGCCGCATTGAATCATGAGACAAATGCAAAAGTGCTGATGCCCAGAATGCTTTCAGGGCATTTGCAGGGACGTGTATTGAGCATGTTCAGTCACATGATCCGACCTTCAGCGATTCTCGAAATTGGAACTTATACAGGATATTCAGCGATTTGTCTGGCCGAAGGATTGGCTCCTGAAGGAAAGCTTCACACCATCGATATCAATGATGAACTGAAAGCTATGGTTGAAAGGTATATTCAACTATCCGGTATGAAAGAAAAAATTATTATACATTCCGGAAATGCACTCGACATCATACCAACTCTCGCTGAAACATTTGATTTGGTTTTTATAGACGCGGATAAAATCAATTATTCCAATTACTTCAATCTCGTGATTGATCGGGTCAGAAAAGGCGGATTTATCATTGCTGACAACGTTCTCTGGAGCGGAAAAATTGTTTTACCACCGGATCAGGTGGATAAAGATACCAGGGCTTTACAATCCTTTAATGATATGGTTCATACCGATACCCGGGTTGAAAGTGTTTTATTTCCGGTCCGTGACGGATTGATGGTACTCAGAAAAAAATAGTTTCGGATTAAACCTCTGGCTTTTCTTTGGGTCACAAAGAAAAAAGAAAATGAAAAAATCCGTCATAGTATTCATCCTCCTTATTTTAAGTGTGTTTGGTTCATTGATGGCCCAAAAAGGGCAGAACCGTTCAGATCTTACCCCTGCTGAAAGAGCCGAAAAGGCAACTTTGAGAATGAAATCTCAACTTCATTTGTCTGAAGAGCAAACCCAACAGGTTCGTGAGCTGTTTCTAAAAAGAGGAGCGACTGAAGAAAAAAATCGTGAGGCTATGAAAAAGCAGCGTGACGAAACTGATCAGGCGCTTTCAAAGATCCTTAGTAAGGAACAAATGGACCGTTACAATCAAATGAAAGACGATCGGAAAAAGAAAATGATGGAACACAGAAGAG
>CAYMMN010000289.1:0-4566 GCA_964391495.1 uncultured Flavobacteriales bacterium
ACTCCAATCCAAAATGATAATCGATGTTGGAGGAAAGTCCGCTGACAGTGATATTAAACCGTGAAGTATCAATGAGTGTAAGGATTGATCCTCCACCACCTGAAAATGTCTGAGCAAAACTTATTGCTGTCAGTAATTGAAAGAATCCAAAGAAAGAAACCCTGATGAGATTTTTCATTTTAAAGGGAAAAACAAAAATTTGAATCGCATTGAAATAAACATGGAACAATGTATATCCATTCAATGATAAACATATGATGAAGCCTGTGATAAGCGTTACTACTTAATAAAGCGCCGGACAGGCATATAAAACTGAAATAAGGAATAACCCTTAAGTTTCAGTCTTAACATCCCTGCAAAACGCACAGGATGTTATATTTTACCTTAAAAAAATGGAAAAGTTTATCAAAAATTCGCTTAAAACTGTCAATTTTAGCCAAAATTGACCATCACCTGATTTTTCTCGACTTTGTCGCCTTTGGTGACATGAACCTTTTTTACAATGCCATCAGCAGGCGATTTCAGGATATTTTCCATTTTCATGGCTTCCAGAACAACGATCGCGTCTCCTTTTTTTATCGTTTGACCGCTTTCTACCAATACATTCAGAACTAGTCCTGGCATGGGGGCTTTCATGTCGTTCAATTTCGGACCGGCACTCAAATCAATACCCATTTCCTTCAATAAATCGTCGTATTTATCCCTGACTGAAAGAGAATAAACAGAATTGTTAACTTTTATTACAAACAATTTCTCCTCCGGTTTAACCTCAATAATTTCGGCAATGTATGATTTGTTGTCCCGGAGAATATGGAACTTTCCTTTGTTGAATTCCAGAACATCAGCATGAAAAGGCTGACCATTGATGGATTGATGGGTAGAGTCGTACTCCACCTTGAATTCCTGATTATTTACCAGTACTTTATACATGTAACAAAGATACAATTTTTCCGAAAGCTATACCATTCAAAGCTTTGTAGAACAAGGCAATTTCTATCTTTGAAGCAATTATGATGATGAGAAAATACCTGTTGACCTTCTTCGCGATAGTCCTTTGGACTGCCTGTTCGACAACGAAGCAACCTTCCGGAACCGCGACATCGAAAGAAATAAAAGACACACCGGAAAAGAATCCTGAACTTGAAGTATACAGAGCGACTTATACCAGGTACACTGATCTGATTCATACCAAGCTGGAAATTAAACCCGACTGGAATAAAAAATATGTTTACGGGAAAGCAACGATTGATCTTCATCAGCACTTTTATCCTTCCGATAGTGTTTGTCTGAACGCCAGAGGGATGTCCATTCAAAAAGTTTCTCTGCAAAATTCCGATAACACAAAAAAAGATCTTGCTTATACCTACTCCGATGATCTTTTGCGCATCCGACTTGACACTGTTTATTCAAAGGATGAAGTCTTTTCGATCTACATTGAATACACCGCAAAACCCGATGAACTGAAAACCGGTGGAAGTGCAGCTATCAATAGTGATAAGGGTTTTTATTTTATCAACGCGGATGGAAAAAATCCGGACAAGCCAAGACAGTTCTGGACGCAGGGTGAAACACAATCAAATTCTGTCTGGTTTCCAACCATTGAATCACCTGATCAGAAAATGACTCAGGAAATTTACCTGACTGTTGACAGTGCCTATCAGACTCTTTCGAATGGCTTGTTGCTGTCAACGACATATAATGGAGACGGCACAAAAACCGATTTCTGGAAACAAAGTTTACCTGCTGCGCCGTATCTGACCATGATTGCGGCTGGTGATTACGCGGTAGTAAAAGACAAATGGAGAAACATT
Organism: uncultured Flavobacteriales bacterium; assembly: GCA_964391495.1. Classification (GTDB taxonomy): domain Bacteria; phylum Bacteroidota; class Bacteroidia; order AKYH767-A; family 2013-40CM-41-45; genus JADKJP01. The sequence goes on from CAYMMN010000289.1 coordinate 1,812, forward strand.
GAAGTCAATTATTATCTCGATAAACCGTATGAAAAATACGCGCGCATGATCTTTGGAAAAACTCCGGAGATGATTGATTTCTTTTCCAACAAACTCAAAGTTAATTTTCCATGGGAGAAATACAGTCAGATTGTTGTTCATGATTATGTGAGCGGAGCGATGGAAAACACCACAGCAGTCGTTCATGGCGTGAACATGCTACAGGACCCAAGGGACTACCTTGACGGAAATTATGAAGATTACATTTCTCATGAACTATTCCATCACTGGTTTGGAGATTTGGTAACCTGTGAATCCTGGTCGAATCTTACTCTGAACGAAGGTTTCGCGAATTACAGTGAATACCTCTGGAGAGAATACAAATACGGTCGCGATGAGGCCGACAGGAGCAACCAAAGTGAACAATCAGGCTATTTGTTATCAACTACGAAGAACGATCCTGCATTAATTCGTTTTAATTATGAGGATCGTGAAGATATGTATGATGCCATATCGTACAACAAAGGCGGAAGAGTATTGCACATGCTTCGTAAATATGTCGGAGACGATGCCTTTTTTGCTTCTTTAAAACTTTACCTGGACTCACATCGGTTTTCTTCCGCGGAAGTGCATGATCTGAGAATGGCTTTTGAAAAAATTACCGGTGAAGACCTGAACTGGTTTTTCAATCAATGGTTTCTGTCCCCGGGAAGGCCTGCAATCACAATTCAATATAATTGGGACGAAGTAGCCTTGCAACAGAATATTATCATAGAACAAACACAGGAACTTGATAAAAATCCATTGTACAGAATTCCAATGGATGTTGATTTCTATTATCAGGGAAAAGTTGAACGAACAAGAATTGTGCTGGACAGCGCAAGACAGGAATTTACTTTTACGGTTCCCTCCCGCCCTGATCTTGTAAATGTTGACGCGGAAAAAATGTTGTTGTGCACCAAGAAAGATAAAAAAGAAAAACCCGCTTTCCTTTTTCAGTTTTATCATGCACCGCTTTATCTCGACAGATTTGAAGCCCTTTCAAAACTGGCAGATGGTTATCAATCGGGAACTCCCGAAGCACAAGTGGTAATGGACGCACTTAAAGATCAGTCCTGGAAAATCCGGCTGACAGCACTTGACAACATTGATGAACTGGCTAAAAACAGGAGTGACAGTTTACGACCCATTCTTCTTCAGCTTGCTCAACATGATTCGGTATCCGATGTGCGTGAAGCCGCTTATAAGATCCTTGGTAAATATTATAAATACCAGGATCTGGAAAAGGAATTTGAAGCCGGATTAAAAGACAGCTCCTACATGGTGGTTGCAAGAATTTTCAAAATAATTTCCGACAAGGATACTGACAAAGCTTTCAAAGTTGCGGTTGAACTGGAAGCGGATTCAAGTTCAGATCTTTTTATGGTTCTAACATCTTTCTATGCCGCTCATCCGGATAAAAATTACATTTCCTATTTTAGAAAAGCACTTCGAAAGAGTACCGGCTGGTATAACTACCAAATTCTGAACAATTTTGGAAAATATCTTTCTATACAAAATGATCCGATTCTGAGCGAAGGAATAGCATTCCTTGAAAATTTCGCCTCCTATTCCTCGAGAAAAAGACAAATCAATGCAATAAATAATTGCTACAAAACCATTCTTGCCGACATTAAATCCAGGATCGACAAAAAGGAAGAAGAGCTTCAATCCGCTGAAAAGAACAACAGTCCGCTATTGAACAAAGTAGAAATTGAAAAAAGTCTGCGCGATTTGAAGGCACTAAAATCGAAAGTTTCAGAGTCACAGGACAAACTGGACGATGCAATCGGAAAATAATATTTCTACTCAAAATTTAGTATCCGGCGCCTTGAAAAACGGGAGCTGGTTTGCCTTGCTTATTTTTTTAGTCAATCTGATACTTAAGCTCTGGTTTCTCTCTTACAATGATCTGGCGCTTGACGAACCGTTTACTCTTTTTCATTCGCAAAAATCCTTTGCAGGTATTTTTGAAATGCTAAAAGGTGAAAATAATCCTCCGCTGTATTTTCTTTTTATGAAAATATGGACAAGTATATTTGGTATTGGCACTTTTGCCGCAAGATTTCCTTCCGCGGTTTTCAGTTCGTTGGCCGCATCCATGATTTATCTGACTGGAAGAAAATTCTTTAATCCGAGAACTGGTCTGATCGCAAGTTTGCTTTTCACATTCTCCAATACACATTTGTTTTATGCTCAGGATGCCAGAGTTTACGCTCTTTTCTTCCTACTGACTGTGTGTTCCACTTATGTTTTCCTTTGTCTTCAGCAACAACCCGGTTCTAAAAAACTCCTGATAGGCTGGATAATCCTGAATGTACTCCTGCTCTATTCTCATTTCTTCGGAATTGTATTTGTATTCTTTCAATTGCTTGCTCTACTAAGCCTTAAGCAACTCCGTGAAACTTTACTCAAACAAACACTTTGGTGTTGCTTCGTTTTGATTTTGTTGTTCTCTCCATACATTCCCATACTTCTTCAACGTTTTATCAGTACAACAGGTAATACACCCTGGATTCAGCCACCTTTGTGGTCGGATTTATACACCATGTTCTGGCGTTTTTCCAACACACCGGTAAATACAGTGATCATGTTGTCGCTTTTATTCATTGGTATTTATCTTTCATTTTCAAACAAAAGAATAAATAGCGTTGTATTACCCGGCAATTTCAGAGTTCTGCTGTTCCTCCTTTTCATTCCTCTCCTCTTTATTTTTTTCCTCTCATTCAAGATCCCT
>CAYMMN010000290.1:0-4549 GCA_964391495.1 uncultured Flavobacteriales bacterium
GAACTGGTTTGCATCTCACTTCAGGCATCATTGATGAGCACTCTCACATTGCTGTCTCTGACGCGGTGAATGAAGGAACACAGAGTTCTTCCGCGGAGGTCAGAATAGGTGATGTGGTGGATGCGGATGATGTCCAGATCTATCGACAACTTGCCGGTGGTGTAACAGCTTCTCATTTGTTACACGGCAGCGCGAACGCTATTGGCGGACAGACTCAGTTGATAAAATTACGCTGGGGTCAGTCTCCTGAGAAACTGAAATTCCAGGGCTGGCCGGGATTTATAAAATTCGCTTTGGGCGAAAATGTGAAACAAAGTAATTGGGGCGACCGTCAGGTGTACCGCTTTCCGCAGACCCGTATGGGCGTTGAACAGGTGTATATGGATTATTTCACCCGTGCCCAAGAGTACGATGTGAAAATGAAAAAATATTCATCGGCGGATGCAAAAACAAAAAGCATGATGTCAGCTCCGCGTAAAGATCTTGAGCTGGATGCGCTGGCCGAAATTCTCAACAGCAAAAGATTCATCACCTGTCACAGTTATGTACAAAGTGAAATCAACATGCTGATGCATGTCGCGGATACATTTGGTTTTAAGATCAACACATTTACACACATCCTTGAAGGATACAAGGTTGCTGATAAAATGAAACAGCATGGTCTTCGTGGTGCTTCATCATTCAGTGACTGGTGGGCGTATAAATACGAAGTGTATGAGGCAATTCCATACAACGGAGCGATTATGAATAAAGTCGGACTGACAGTATCCTATAACTCCGACGATCCGGAAATGGCACGCCGCCTGAACCAGGAAGCAGCGAAAGCAGTGAAGTACGGCGGCATCAGCGAGGAAGAAGCCTGGAAATTTGTCACACTGAATCCTGCGAAAATCCTGAGAGTAGATGATAAAGTGGGCAGTATTAAAGTTGGAAAAGACGCGGATCTTGTATTGTGGAATGAAAACCCGCTTTCAATTTATGCGAAACCATTGCGAACTTTTGTAGATGGTATTTGCTATTACGATGTTGACAGAGATCAGTCGCTTCGTGATGAAATCAAAGCTGAAAAGAGTCGTCTGGTTCAGAAAATGAACGATGCGAAAGCCAAGGGCGAACCGGTTCAGAAAGGCGGCATGCGTCCGACGATCATTAAACACTGCGATGAAGAAGAGCAGGTATTTATGAAATAAAAATATTGATCAATAAAATCTCCATTATTCCTCACCAAAGAGATCATTTCCAAAGACCATGAAGAAGTTACTTTACATATTTGCACTCATTGCTTTCCCCGGAATTCTTATCGCTCAAAACCCGGCTCCTGCATTGCCACAGAGTGGTGCTATCCTCATTTTGAATGCTACCGCTCATTTGGGTAACGGTAAAATTATTGAGAACTCAGCGGTCGGTTTTGAAAACGGTAAGCTCATCCTTGTCGCGGATGCACGTCTCATAAAAATAGACGCTTCAAAATACAAAACCACCATTGACGCAAGCGGGAAACATGTTTATCCTGGATTTATTTCCTGTAACACAACATTGGGTTTGACAGAAATAGATCTTGTGCGTTCTACTGCTGATTATAATGAAGTTGGAGATATGAATGCCAATGTGAGAAGCATTATTTCCTATAATACCGATTCAAAAATAATTCCTACCGTCCGCAGCAATGGAGTTTTAATGGCGCAGGTAGTGCCGCAGGGCGGAACTATTTCCGGACAAAGTTCTGTTGTGCAACTCGACGCATGGAACTGGGAAGATGCGGCATACAAAACCGATGAGGGTATGCATCTCAATTGGCCGCGTATGTACATCAGCAGGACAAATTATTCCGAGAGTGAAGAAGTACAGAAAAACAGAATGACGCAGCAACTCGCGGCGATTGATCTGTTTTTCAGTGAAGCGAAAGCATATGCCAGCGGAGACGTTTCTGAAAAAAATCTCCGCTTTGAAGCGATGCGTGGTTTGTTTGATGGTTCCAAAAAATTATATGTGCATTGTGATTTTGTAAAGGAGATAATTGCTGCAATAGAGTTTTGTAAAAAGTATAAATTGAAAATGGTTCTCGTTGGCGGTGCTGATTCCTGGCGCGTCGCTGATTTGCTGAAGGAGAATAATGTATCCGTAGTACTCGGGCGGACACATTCCCTTCCTCCCCGTGAGGATGATGATGTGGATCTGCCTTATAAATTGCCGGGACTGTTAAACAAAGCCGGAATCGTTTATACTGAAACAATGGATGGTTCCTGGCAGTCCAGAAATGTCATGTTTAACGCTGGTACTACTGCCGGCTATGGAGTAGGGAAGGAAGAAGCGGTCAGGAGCCTGACGCAATATCCGGCACAAATTCTGGGAATAGATGCGAGTTGTGGAACATTGGAGACAGGAAAGGATGCAACCTTATTCATTTCAACGGGTGATGCTCTTGATATGAGGACTAACAACGTAGTGCAGGCATTTATTCGCGGAAAGGAAATTAATCTTGATGATGTGCAAAAGCAACTCTACCGGAAATACAAAACTAAGTATGGTATTCAATAATCCATGAAACCGGTGTTAACCGGAAAAATGCAAATTCCAAAATTCTACATTCCAATTCCATGAAACAAAAAATCTTGAAGGGGCTTCTCCTGGCGCCTCTTGCATTGACAATTTTCTCCTGTTCACCCGGAGAAAAGAAACAGGAATCATCGGCTCCTGCCGATACAAGTTTTGATTACATCGCGGATCGTTTTGCCGATGTACAGGTACTGCGTTACAAAATTGATGGATTCGAAGAGTTGACTTTGCAACAGAAAGAACTTGCCTATTATTTATACCAGGCAGGCTTGTGTGGCAGAGATATCTTTTATGATCAGAAGTATCCTCATGCACTAATGGTAAGGAAAACTGTTGAAGCTATTCTGGAAACTTATACCGGGGAAAAGTCGGGTGATCAGTGGGATAAGTTCCTTGTTTATGCGAAACGAATGTTCTTCGCGAACGGGATACATCATTTTTATTCTGCCGATAAAATGCTTCCTGAGTGCAGCGCGGATTATTTTGCTTCACTTCTTGCTAAATCAGACCAGACTAAACTCCCCTTGGAAGGAATGGCGCTTCCTGAATTTACCAGTATGGTCAGCAAAATAATTTTTGATCCGAATATTGATAAAAAAACTATTGACCTGAGTGCCGGTGTAGATGTGGTTAAAGCGTCCTGCAATAATTTCTATTCCGGACTCACTCAAAAAGAAGTTGAAGATTATTATAATGGTATAAAGAAAGCCAATCCTGAAGATAAATCTCCTATAGGCTTGAATTCACAATTGGTGAAGGAGAATGGTAAAATATCGGAAAGAGTGTGGAAATCCGGCGGAATGTATGGAGCCGCAATTGACAAAATTCTTTACTGGTTAAGGAAAGCGGAAGGTGTCGCGGAAAATGAAGCACAGAAAAAAACCATTTCGTTACTGATAAAATTCTATGAAACGGGCGATACAAAAACCTTTGATGAATACAGCATAGCCTGGGTGGCTGATACTTCCGCACGTATCGATTTTGTAAATGGATTTATAGAGGTTTACCAGGATGCGATGCAATACAAAGGAAGTTTCGAAGCGATTGTTTCAATGAAGGATTTGGTTGCGACCAAACGTATTGAAGCGATATCCAAAGAAGCTCAATGGTTTGAAGATCATTCAACGATTATGGATAATCATAAGAAAAAGAATGTGAAAGGAATTACAGCTAAAGTGATTACCGTCATCGGTGAAGTCGCGGATGCCGCACCTGTAACACCAATAGGAATTAATTTACCCAACAATGAATGGATCCGTGAGGAATACGGTTCCAAATCTGTATCACTCGGAAATATTGTTGAGTCTTATAATTATTACAGATCGAAGAGCCCTGTGATCGATGAATTCGGATCAAGTCCTGAAGTCATTGAGCGCGTTAAAAAATACGGAGCCATTGCGGGTGATTTGCATACGGATATGCACGAAGTGATCGGGCATGCATCCGGACAAATCAACAAAGGTGTCGGAACAACGGAACAGACATTAAAAACATACGCAGGTATTCTGGAAGAAGCAAGAGCTGATCTGGTAGGTTTGTATTTCTGCATGGATCAGAAACTGATTGACATTGGCGTTAGCCCCAGTCTGGATGCAGGAAAAGCGCAATACGATAATTACGTCATGAATGGTCTCATGACTCAACTGAACAGAATCGAAAAGGGAAAGAATCTGGAAGAAGCACACATGCGTAACCGTCAGTTGATTTCCGCGTGGGCATTGGAAAAAGGAGCCAAGGAAAAAATCATGGAGCTCGTTGTGCGTGATGGCAAAACATACATTGTGATCAATGATTACCTCAAGCTTCGTGAGCTGTTTGGTCAGCTCCTGCGTGAGATTCAACGGATAAAATCAGAAGGTGACTACGAAGCTGGAAAGAATCTCGTAGAAAATTATGGTGTAAAGGTAGATCAGAAAATCTGGGAGGAAGTTCATCAACGCTATGAAAAGTTAAACATCGCTCCTTATATGGGATTTATTCAGCCAAAGTTGGT
>CAYMMN010000291.1:0-4547 GCA_964391495.1 uncultured Flavobacteriales bacterium
AAGGTGGCCGTCGTGTGGTAATCGTAAATGTTCCTAAGCGGATGGAAGGCCTCGCGATCATGCTGCCGATTCGTTCTACTCCTGTTGCAGTAGATGGCGGAGGCAAATACTCTGTCGACGGTAAGCTGATTATTTTTGAACTTGCTGAAGGGCAAATCCGCATTACACTCGACAACTAATCTTTCTCAAAAAAATCAGACCAGAACGCCCAGAATTTTCTGGAGCATTTCATTGGCATGATCTACGGTGTCCATGTCTTTCATGGTGAGAGACAACTTTGATTTCTCTTCTTTCAAACGACAACGATGTGCATTACCCTGTACAAATTTTAGTACAGAAGTAAATATTTCAGATTGATAAAAAGGCGAAGCCTGATTGCTGACGAAATATCCGATGAACCTCTTATTCTTCAAAACTATTTTTTCAAATCCAAGTTTTTCCGCCAGCCAGCGCAGACGAATTGTATTCAACAACTCTCTTGCTTGAGCAGGAAGTGGTCCAAAACGATCGCGCAATTTATTTTCGTAATCTTTCAGCTGCTCTTCATTCTGCAAACTGTCGAGATCTTTGTAAAGCACCAACCGTTCAGTGACATTGTTGACGTAATCGGAAGGCAATAATATTTCAAGGTCCGTATCAATTTGACAATCGGTTACAAATTTTCGTTCTCTTACTTCCTCCTGATACAATTCAGAGAATTCTGTTTCCTTCAATTCCTGCAAGGCTTCGTCAAGAATTTTGTGATACATCTCAAAACCAATTTCAGAAATAAATCCGCTTTGTTCTCCGCCAAGTAAATTCCCCGCACCGCGAATATCCAGGTCACGCATAGCAACATGAAATCCACTTCCTAGGTCAGAAAATTCTTCAATGGCTCTTAACCTTTGTCGTGCTTCGTTGGTCAGAACAGTAGACGGAGGAGCAAGCAAATAACAGAAGGCTTTTTTATTGGAACGCCCAACCCTTCCACGCATCTGGTGCAAGTCACTCAATCCGAAATTCTGGGCCTGATTGATAATGATTGTATTCGCGTTCGCGATATCCAGTCCGGATTCAATAATGGTTGTTGCTACAAGCACATCGTATTGTCCAGCTACAAAATCCATCAGAATCTCTTCCAGCTTATCTCCGTCCATTTGTCCGTGACCGACAGCTACTTTTATTCCGGGCACCAATTTTTCAATCAGTCCGGCCATATCATGAATATCCTGAACACGATTGTGCACGAAAAACACCTGCCCTCCCCTGCTGATTTCATAATCAATCGCTTCACGAATAGTTTTTTCATCAAAGGTGTGTAACTCGGTTGTAACCGGATACCTGTTTGGCGGAGGCGTTGTAATGATGCTGAGATCCCGCGCTCCCATGAGTGAAAACTGCAAAGTCCTCGGAATCGGTGTCGCCGTGAGCGTAAGTGTATCCACATTGACCCGAATCGCTTTTAACTTCTCCTTTGCAGCAACACCAAACTTTTGCTCTTCATCAATGATCATCAAACCAAGATCTTTAAATTTCACATCCTTGCCAAGCAAACGATGTGTTCCGATGATGATATCAATTTTACCCGAAGCAAGTTTTTCCAGTGTTTCCTTTTGCTTCGCGGCACTCTTAAAACGATTGATGTAATCCACTGTACATGGAAAATCCTTCAAGCGATCCCTGAAAGTATTGTAATGCTGCAAGGCAAGAATGGTAGTTGGCACCAATACCGCGGCCTGCTTTCCATCCGTTACTGCTTTGAAAGCCGCTCTGATCGCGACTTCCGTTTTCCCAAAGCCCACATCACCACAAACCAGACGATCCATGGGATATTCTTTTTCCATATCTCGTTTTACATCACGAGTTGATTTTACCTGGTCGGGAGTATCTTCATAAATAAAACTTGCTTCCAGTTCATTTTGCAAATAGGTATCCGGCGAAAACGCGAATCCACGTGTCGCTTTTCGTTTCGCGTACAAAGCGATCAGATCTTTCGCGATGTCTTTGACCCGTTTCTTGGTCTTTTGTTTTAAAGTGGACCACGCAGAAGATCCGAGTTTGTGGAGAGACGGCACCGCTCCGTCTTTCCCGGAATATTTCGCAATACGATGAAGTGAATGAATGCTCACATACAAAATATCATTGTCTCTGTATACCAGACGGACAGCCTCTTGTGGCTTTCCATTAACATCGATCATCTCCAAACCAGCAAAGCGTCCTACACCATGATCAATGTGCGTAACATAGTCACCGGGTTTCAGTCCGGACAATTCTTTAATCGTTAACGCTTCGCTTCTGCTGTAATTTTTCTTTAAACGAAAACGATGATACCTGTCAAAGATCTGGTGATCCGTGTAACAGGCCAGTTTCATTTCATGATCAACAAAGCCTTCATGGAGAGACAAATGCAATGTTGTAAATTCAACTTTATTTTTAAGCTGATTTTTCTTTTCCAGATCATCAAAAATGGCATACAACCTTTCAATTTGCCTTGGAGAATCCGCGAACAGAATATTTTTTATTCCCTGCTCCTGATTTTTCTGCAGATTACTGATCAGCAACCCGAAGTTTTTATTGAAAGAAGGTTGCGGTGAAATATGAAAAGAGAATGACTCTCCTGAAGTGTAATAAAACCTGCGACCGAATTCCACCACTGGAAATTTCTCAAACCTGTTGAGCATTTCCGCGGGTGTATCGAATATCAAATTCAAATCATCCGGAGAATAGGTTTTTGTCTCACGGATACTTTCTTTGACTTTTTCAATCTGTTGTTCAATGTATGTTACAGCGGCACTCATGTCTTTAAACCAGACAACTGCGGAAGGCGGAATGAAATCAAAGAACGATGCACGACTGTCTTCCACCAGCTTCTTTTGCACATTGGGCATGATGGTAATGTGGTTCATCGCCTGAACCGAAAGCTGTGTTCCCGGATCAAAGGTGCGGATGCTCTCTACTTCATCTCCGTAAAATTCTATCCGATAAGGCAACTCAAAAGCGAAAGAAAAAATATCAACGATACCTCCGCGAACAGAAAACTCTCCCGCCTGCGCAACGAAGTCGACATTTTCAAATTCATGATGAAGTAAAAACTCAGTGATAAACTCAACAGATATCTTCTCCCCGACACGCATCTCGATGGAGTTCTTCTCGAGGTTGTGACGGGTCACTACTTTTTCGCTGATAGCGTCGGGATAAGTGACAACCAAAGTATTGGATCCACGGTTGAGTCGACCCAGGACTTCTGCGCGCATCAGGACATTAGCATTGTCCAGCTCTTCGATTTGAAAAGATTTCTTGTAAGATGATGGAAAATACAGAGGCGGATTTTCATCGCGCAGATTTTCCAGGTTGTTCAGGAAATAAGCAGCTTCTTCCCGGTCGTTTAGAACAATCACATGGGTTCTGGGCTCGCCAGCGGTAATAGCAGCGGCAACCAGAGCATCCGAAGAACCGGATAAGCCTTCCAGTCGGATCCGATGCGCAAACGGTTCTAACAGTCTGGATTTAATAGAAATAACAATAGGCCGGGATGTATAAAATCCCAGCAATTCCTCTTTATTCATAAAATCAGGGCCAATACCCTTATACAAAGGTCGGAAGATTTAAGGAAATTCGGGCAAACACTTTCGAGGAAAAGGAAAAATAATCTATGCCCCTGGAAAGGGAATAAATCTCTTCTGAATAGGAAAAAACCACCTCGTTCCGTTTATTTGTGGATCAGGCAAAACATGAACCACTTAAAACGAATTCTTTTCATCCTCATTCTGATTGCAACGAAAGGAATAAATGCACAACCATTCTTTGACGTGCTTTCCGTTTCAAATACCTATAGTTTTCCGGTAAAATCAGCAGAAAAAAATAAAAAGGAAATTCGCTCTTCCTATACGTGCGCAGATCTTTCGATTCCAATTAAACTCAAAGAAGATGTACTCGTTTTTAGTCCGGGTTATGAAAATTATTTTTTAAGTTTTCAGGATTCCACTCCTTCCGCATCTGTTCAGGGTTTCCGTTTGCCGGTAGCTTTCGTTCACAAATGGAAAAACAGTCTTTGGAAAACAACTTTTCTTGTGATTGGAAGATCGAATGCATATGTCAAAGAGAATTGGAAAGAAGATTCGTACCAGCTCGGTGGTGCGGCCATCATGGCTTATGAAAAGAAAAAAAATCTGACCTATAAATTCGGTTTGTATTATAACAGTGAATTCTTCGGGCCATTTTTTGTTCCACTTCTGGGAATAGATTACAGGCCTTCGGATCGTATCAAAATCTATGGCATCCTTCCCGGAAGTATGAATGTTGAATATAAATTTTCATCCATTCTTCGTGGTGGAGCTCTTTTCCGTTCGATCACAGGTAGCTATCGAGGTGAAGCGCATCAATTCCTGAAAAACAGTGACAATCAACTTCGATTATTCCTTGATTTCTATCTCGCCAAAAACCATGTCATTTCACTGGAAGCAGGACATACTATTATGCGCAGGATAAAACCCGGTCAGCGTATCAATGGTGATACCACCTATCCTGAATTTAAAACAACCGACGGAACACTTTTCAGAATAGCATAT
>CAYMMN010000292.1:0-4530 GCA_964391495.1 uncultured Flavobacteriales bacterium
AGTCTGGAAGAAGTAAAAAGAAAAAGCGAATCCATTTTCCCGCCGCTGTACAAAATGCTGGCGGTATTCGGCTCCCGACAAATCCGCTCTCTCGCGACTTTCGGTGGCAACCTGGGAAGCGCTTCTCCCATAGGAGATACACTTCCCGTATTGATGGCCCTCGAAGCCCGTATCGTACTGCAAAACCTGAATGGCAAACGCGAAATCCCGATGTCCGAATTCGTGACCGGCTACCGCAAAACGCAGAGAATGCCGGATGAAATCATTGCAGCCGTGATCATTCCAAAAATGAATACAAATTCATTAATAACTTCTTACAAAGTATCCAAACGAAAAGATCTCGACATCTCTACAGTAAGCAGTGGATTCAATCTGACTTTTAAGGGAGAAACTATTTCCTCCGCCATTCTTGCCTATGGTGGCATGGCTGAAAAAACAAAAAGAGCAGCCGGAGCAGAAGAATTTCTTTTGGGTAAAAAATGGACCAGAGAAAACGCGGAAAAGGCCGGTGAGTTGATCTATACTGAATACACTCCCCTTTCGGATGCCCGATCAGGCGCAGAATTCCGGAGACTGGCAGCAAAAAATCTGATGCTCAAATTCTGGGATGAAACCCAAAAACACTGAGGCAAACTAATTCATGAACAACATCCCCCACGATAGCGCCATCAAACACGTCAGCGGAAAATCGATTTACATCGACGATATTCCGGTAAACAGTCAATTGTTGCACGGACATGTACTCTATAGCCCACATGCACACGCGCGGATAAAATCCATTGACATTACTGAAGCTAAAAACCTGAAAGGCATCCATGCCATTCTTCAGGCTCAGGATATTCCCGGCCAGAATCAAATGGGTCCGGTGATTCATGATGAACCTTGTCTGGCTGATCAAACCGTGAATTGTGTCGGACAAGCCATCCTGCTCATCGCCGCGGATGATGAAGAGACCGCCCGAAAAGCTGCTCAACTCATCCGCATCGAATACGAAGTTCTGGAACCCATTCTCAACCTGGAAACAGCTATTGAAAAAGGAACTTTGCTCGCGCCACCGCGAACCATGCAAAGAGGTGACGCTGATGCCGCGCTCGCGAAAGCTCCTCATACCTTCAAAGGAGAAATCCGCACCGGTGCCCAGGAACACTGGTACCTTGAAACACAATCCTGTCTGGCCATTCCCGGTGAAGGATTAGAAATGAATATTTATTCATCTACGCAGCACCCTTCCGAAACACAAGCCATTGTTGCGGAAGTTCTTGGTCTGAATAAAAACGAAGTTGTTGTGGAAACACGCCGGATGGGCGGCGCTTTCGGAGGAAAAGAAACACAAGCCAATCATACCGCCGCCTGGACCGCTTTGCTGGCCAATGCAACCAAACGTCCGGTTAAGATTCGCCTATTCAGAGATGATGATCAGAAAATAACAGGGAAAAGACATCCTTATCTTATCCGTTATGAAGTTGGGTTTGATGCTCAGGGTAGAATTCTCGCTTTAAAATTTGAACAAAACGCTGACGGTGGATGCGCCACGGATCTGAGTATCGCCATCCTCGAACGCGCCATGCTGCATGCGGATAATGCTTACTTCATTCCCAACATGACCGTGGTTGGAAAAGCCTATCGCACAAACCTTCCTTCCAATACCGCATTCCGTGGTTTCGGAGGACCACAGGGAGTAGCCGGCATTGAAACAGTGATCGATCGTATTGCAAGATTTCTGAAACTTGATGCTGCTGAAGTAAGAAGAATAAATTTTTACGGCACGGATAAGAACAACATCACTCACTATGGTCAGGAAGTTGAACTCAACCGTCTTTTCCTGATCTATGACCAGCTTATTTCCACTTCAAATTATTTGAAAAGAAGAAATGAAGTGGATGCATTTAATGCCAACAATGAATTTTATAAAAAAGGATTAGCGCTCACGCCTGTGAAATTCGGGATCTCTTTTACCACGACATTCCTCAATCAGGCTGGGGCTTTGGTGAACATTTACAAAGACGGTACTATCCTCGTGAATCACGGCGGAACCGAAATGGGACAAGGCCTCAACACCAAAATAGCCCAGATCGCGGCGGCTGAACTGGGAGTCAGCCTTGATCGCATCAAAGTGAATGCGACAAACACTTCCAAAGTTCCCAACACCTCCGCGACAGCTGCTTCCGCCGGAACAGACCTAAACGGAATGGCTGTCAAAAATGCCATCGACAAACTTCGTTCACGCATTGTGAAACTGATGTCTGCAGAATTCAGTAAAAGCAATCCTCAAAATCCAAGCAGAGAAGAAAATATCATTATTCAAAACAACCTCATCTCAGATTCAAAGAATCCCGAGCGCCAAATGCAATTTGCAGACGCGATGCTGCTGGCGAATTTGCAACAGGTGAGTTTGAGTGCAACAGGATTTTACGCGACACCAAATGTCGGTTGGGACAAACAAAGAGGCTGGGGAAAACCATTTAATTACTACGCTTTTGGAATGGCAGTGAGTGAAGTGATGGTGGATACACTGACAGGGTATGTAAAAAATATTCGCACAGACATTCTGCATGATGTTGGCGATTCGATTAACCCGGGAATAGATATTGGCCAGGTTGAAGGCGGGTTTATTCAGGGACTTGGCTGGTGCACGACAGAAGAGATCAAATGGGACACGAAAGGAAATCAGTTAAACCATTCACCCGATACCTATAAAATACCTTCCATACAGGATATTCCTGAAGATTTCAGAGTGAAGCTCTTGCAAAATGCTCCGAATCCGAATGCTATTCGCAAAAGCAAGGCGGTTGCCGAACCTCCCTTTATGCTTTGTTTCAGCTCCTGGCTTGCCATTAAAGATGCAATTTCAGCCGTTGGCAATCATCAGTTTGAACCGGCTTTCAGTCTGCCCGCTACCAACGAAGTCATTCTTCTTTCCATTGAAGAGATTCGGAATAAACAGTAATGGGTTAGCGTGAAAATTGTTTTACATACCTTCCTATAACGCTGAAAATAGTATTCTCTATTCTCTGAATGTCCTCAAAAGGGATTTCAATTATACTTGGGTTGTAATCCGTATTTATAGATGTACCGGATCCTTTTTTCTCAGTAAGTATAACGTGTATAGTCCAAGAATTATTTAAAAATGGCTTATAAAGTTTCAACTCAAGATTGATATCACTTTGAATTTTTTCTTCTAATTCAGCGCCATCTTTATTGGTAAAGCCTGAAAAATGAAAAATTACTTTACTCATGCTTTTTATTTTTTATTAGTTAAACGTACAATATCTACAATGCTTTTTAGATCTTTGGTTAACCTTGTTTTTCATTGCCAGTTTACCACGCAAGGTTTGAAGAATCCTATCAAAGTTAGGATAAACCATGTGAAGTTCAATAGTGTAGCAATGGTTTTCTATCTTCTTAGAAAATGCATTGGTCAGAAGGGAAACTCCTCATAAATGTTCTTATTTTAAAAGTTTGTCTTTCTACTAGGGATGTTGAAATGTGCTTTTTTGTCAAAAAAGCTAATGGATTTACCTTTTTAACTCCCCTACACTCTTCATGAGAACATGTCCCTTCGGTTGCGCCTTTTCCAGTTGGAGAATTGTACAATTTTATAGGTAATGTGAAATCTGTTGACCAGTAAAAGCATCTTCTACAGGATTTAAATATACTTGGCATCCATCATTAATTAATTAATTTAACTTAGTTTTCAATCAACTTGAATGAACTCATAAGCAGAAACTCTAGACGGATCTCATTCAGTGTAGCTAACAATCAACTTTGAATTATAATAAATCTAAATCTAAGTCCAAACGTTACCCATTCCGGATTCTTTCATTTGAGAAGTGTTATTCTTTTCCTTAACACCAACAGAATATCACATCTCATAGCAATATAGTCTACGACAATCAACAGCTACAAAATTTTGGTTGTAAAATTGCCGACAAGTCCATCTAACTCCTACTAAAGTTTTGCAAACTTATTTTCGATACACCTGTAATATGTCAAGTTGCATGAATTGAATTTCCTTCAACAACAAGTTTAGTGATCTGTGTACGTTTTGAAAGTTTTCTCTAGTTAAAAGTCCAAACAATGACCATTTTTACTTGGTGAGTCACTGAATAAAGTTTTTTTGTTAATGTATTGATTTTAATGTCTTTAATGGCTTTTACTGTATTTTTACAGCAGAGTAAACCTAATAAATAAAAAATTATTACATTTGTGCTGTAATTTTACAGCAATCATGGACGATAAAGAATTTAACGAATTAATGGGGAAACTGATTACTCCACCGTCAATAAACACCTATTCTGAAGGGCTTTCACTAAAGGATATTTTCAACCAACGACTAAAAGAACTCGACCTCTCAAAAAGGCAAGTTGAAGACCTTTTAGACATTGAATACAAATCATTGCAAGCCATATTAAATAGAACTGCGAAACGTGTCGACATAATTAATCTAATGAAGCTTAGTCAATTTTTAGGAATGTCAGCGGATCAGATGCTAAGGATTTACACCGCAAATGAGATGCAATCGGATGCTAT
>CAYMMN010000293.1:0-4518 GCA_964391495.1 uncultured Flavobacteriales bacterium
GTCAGGTGATGGAGCGTGCCAGCGCGGGAATGATCGGTATCAATATCGGTGTTCCGGTTCCGCGTGAGCCATTTAGCTTCGGTGGATGGAATGAAAGTAAATTCGGTGTTAATGATATTACCGGAAAAAGCTCCATCGAATTCTGGACCAAACTCAAAAAGACTTCCGTCAAATGGAATGCTGAAGCGAAAACAAACTGGATGAGCTAAGGAAAGATTTCACGCAAAGACGCAAAGAACGTAAAGCGTTTTCTTAGCGTCCTTAGCGCTTTTGCGCGAAAAAATTATATTTTATTTTATATCACAAGAATATGTCAACTGCCACAATCACAAAAAAGGACGAGATCATTCAAAACAATCTGGACTATACTTTATTCTCCTGGAGTAAACAAAAGGGAATTGCTCCGCTCGCTATTCAACGCGGGGAAGGTGTGTATCTGTACGATTACGATGGAAAAAGGTATATCGATTTTTCTTCAGGTTTGATGAATGTCAATATTGGTCACTCAAATCAACGCGTTACAAAAGCAGTTACGGACCAAATGCAGCAGGTGAGTTATGTAACTCCAAGTTGCGTAACTGAAGTTCGTGGCGAGCTGGGTAAAAAGCTGGCGGAAATTTCTCCCGGTAATCTGACCAAAACATTGTTCACCGTTTGTGGTGCCACTGCAATTGAAAACGCGATTAAGCTCGCGCGTTTATATACAGGAAAACACAAAATCATTGCTCGTTACCGTGCTTTTCATGGTGCATCTTATGGAGCCATGACAGCCGGTGGAGATCCACGCAAACTGGCTTCCGATTCTCAACAGATCCCGAATATCATACATGTTGAAGATCCTTATTGCTATCGTTGTCCTTGGGGAAAAGAAATTAACTCCTGTGAACGTGAATGTGTAAGTCACATCGAAAGGGTCATTCAGTTCGAAGGGCCGGAAAATGTCGCGGCGATTCTGATGGAAGGTGAAAGTGGTTCATCCGGTTGCATTAAATACCCGCCGGATTATTTGAAAAAAGTACGAGCACTTTGTGATAAGTACGGTATTCTTCTCATTGCGGATGAAGTGATGAGTGGTTTTGGCCGTACCGGGAAATGGTTTGGTGTGGATGTGCACGGTGTCGTTCCGGATATGATCGCCACCGCGAAAGGAATTACAGCCGGCTATCTGCCTTTAGGAGCATTAATTGTTTCAGATAAAATTGCTGATCATTTCAATGATCGCCCGCTCATGCTTGGATTGACGTATTCTGCTCACGCAGTTTGTTGTGCAGCCGGATTGGAAGTCTTGAAAATCTACGAAGACGAAAACATGATTGAAAATGCAGCCGAGATGGGGAAATATGTTGAAAGCAGAGTGGAAGCACTCAAACAAAAACACCCAAGCATCGGTGATTTCCGTACAACAGGATTATTGGGTTGCATCGAATTGGTGAAAAACCGCAAGACGAAAGAACCCATGGCTCCTTTCAATGCGAAACCGGATGAAATGGTTGTCATGAACAAAGTTGCAGCGAAGATCAAAGAACTCGGCATGTACACTTTTGTGCGCTGGAACTATATCTTCATCGCTCCGCCGCTTTGCATCACAAAAGAACAAATCGACGAAGGTCTTGCCATTATTTCACAGGCTATTGCCATCGCCGACGAACATGTAAACTAAAAACTTTGCGCTTTCAGCGTCTTTGTGAGAAATAAACGGTCCATGTCTTCATTGGAAACAGAACAAAGGAACTCCTCCCTCTACAGCGAAGACCTCGCTCCGGTTCCCCAGGAAAAGAGAACCTGGAACACATGGAACTACGCTGCATTGTGGATCAGTATGAGCCTGTGTATTCCAACATACATGCTCGCAAGTTCATTGATCGAAGGTGGAATGAACTGGTGGCAGGCCATCCTCACAATTTTTCTTGGAAATACCATTGTGTTGATTCCGATGATTCTCAATGGACATGCCGGAGCAAAGTACGGAATTCCATTCCCTGTTTTTGCCAGAGCGAGCTTTGGTGTAACCGGAGCGAACATCCCTGCAATGCTGCGGGCAATTGTTGCTTGTGGTTGGTTTGGAATACAGACATGGATCGGCGGTTACGCGATTTATCTGATGATCAAATGCTGGTATCCTGGCATTGAAAATCTTCCGCAGATATTTCCTGCCTCATTCGGTTTGCAAACGGGACCAGCTATCACATTCTTTTTATTCTGGTTTCTGAATATGTGGGTTGTTTACCTCGGTGTCGACAGCATAAAAAAACTACTGGTCTTCAAAGCATTTTTTCTCCCGATTGCAGCTCTCGCACTTTTGTTCTGGGCGATTTCAGCAGGACATGGTCTTGGTCCGATTCTCGCCCAGCCTTCAAAATTTCAAACAAGCGCGGAATTCTGGAATTATTTTTTTCCCGGACTCACAGGTATGGTAGGATTCTGGGCCACATTGTCATTGAATATTCCTGATTTCACTCGTTATGCTAAAAGTCAGAAAGCTCAGATCATGGGACAGGCAATCGGATTGCCTCCTTCCATGACATTGTTTTCTTTTATTGGTGTAGTGGTGACTTCAGCCACCTTCATTATTTATGGAGAAACAATCTGGGATCCCCTGGTACTTGCAGGAAAATTTTCCAGTAAGATGCTGGTGAGCGTTGCGATGATATCCGTGACCATTTCCACCCTGGCTACCAATATCGCCGCCAATATTGTCAGCCCGGCGAATGATTTCTCTAACCTTTCACCATCAAAAATTAATTTCAGAACTGGTGGATACATCACAGGAGTTATCGGCATTCTCATTTTTCCATGGAAACTCATCGCGGATCCTAACGGATATATTTTCACCTGGCTCATCGCGTATTCCAGTTTGCTCGGACCTATCGGAGGAATCATGATTGCGGATTATTATTTTATCCGAAAACAAAAGTTAAACTTGAACGATTTGTATAAACCCCGCGGAGAATATTCCTTCAGCGGAGGTTACAACAGAATCGCGATCATCGCTCTCCTCTGTGGAATTTTGCCGAATGTCCCGGGATTTTTTACCACGATTAAGGTTATGGATGTTGGAACTGTCTGGCCCTGGATTGCCCATCTTTACAACTATGCCTGGTTTGTAGGATTTTTAGTTTCGGGAATCGTGTATTATCTTGGGATGGCAAAGACTGTTGCTGGCAGCAGTCGAAATTAATTAAGGTCAATGATCGTAGGTTATTTAGTTATTGAGCTATTAGGTTATTTAGACTAAAAAGTTCATTCCCAATAACTCAATAACCTAATAACTTAATAACCCTAAAATACAATACTCAAAAATAGATGTCACTACTTATCAGAAACGGCCGAATCATCACTTCATCTGAAGATTACATTGCGGATATATATACTGAAGGTGAAACCATCAAAGCGATCGGGAAAAATCTTTCCATGAAAGCCGATGA
Source organism: uncultured Flavobacteriales bacterium (assembly GCA_964391495.1). Lineage (GTDB taxonomy): Bacteria > Bacteroidota > Bacteroidia > AKYH767-A > 2013-40CM-41-45 > JADKJP01. The sequence continues at coordinate 3,426 of CAYMMN010000293.1, forward strand.
AGAAATCGATGCAACAGGAAAAATGATTTTCCCCGGTGGTATCGATCCTCACGTGCATCTTGATATGCCTTTCATGGGCACTTTTTCGAGCGATAATTACGAAACAGGAACACTGGCTGCTCTCCACGGTGGAACTACCATGGTGATTGATTTCATTCTACAAACCCAGGGTAAATCCTTACGTCATGCACTTGAACAATGGCAGGGTCGGTCAAATGGAAATTGTTATGGTGATTATTCATTTCACATGGCTGTGACTGATTTTAACGATCAGACAAAAGCGGAAGTAAAAGAAATGATTGAGAAAGAAGGAATCACATCCTTCAAAACCTTCATGGCTTACAAAGGGGCCTTGATGATTGATGATCGCCAAATGGTAGGTTTGATGCAGGAAGTGAAAAAGCAAGGCGGGATGGTGACTGTTCACGCAACCAATGGTGATATGATTGATTATCTAGTTGCAAAACACAGAGCAGAAGGTAAACTTGCTCCTTTATATCATTATCTCTCCCAACCAGAAATAACCGAAGCAGAAGCCAGTGGAAGATTTGCTGACATGGCCAATTATACAGGAGTGCCTGCGTACATTGTACACATGACCTGCGAAGGAGCATTGAATCATGTTCGTGACGCGGCAAGAAGAAACCAGCAGGTGTTTGTCGAGACCTGTATTCAGTATCTTGTTCTCGACGCAACGCTTTATGAAAAAGATTTTGACGGTGCGAAATGGGTAATGAGTCCTCCGCTGCGAGAGAAAAAAGATCAGGAAGCTTTGTGGGCAGGAATCAACCAGGGTACTGTTCTTGTTGTCGCGACGGATCATTGTCCGTTCAAATGGGAACAAAAGAAAATGGGAGAAAAAGATTTCTCCAAAATTCCAAATGGTCACCCCGCAATTGAACACCGTATGGAATTGTTGTTCTCAGAAGGTGTAAACAAAGGCAGAATCAGCCTGAATAAATACGTTGAAGTGAGTTCAACCAATTCAGCGAAACTCTTTGGCATGTATCCAAAGAAAGGAACAATTGGAATCGGTTCGGACGCTGACCTCATCATCTTTGATCCAAATCAAAAACATAAAATTTCCGTGAAC
>CAYMMN010000294.1:0-4515 GCA_964391495.1 uncultured Flavobacteriales bacterium
GGATAAAGTTATTCTTGAGCTCTTCCCTGAAAATAAATCTCTGCACCGCTGGATCAAAATGGCGCAGGAAAGAATCGCTTTCCAGGGTTTGCCTGCACGAATCTGTTGGCTCGGTATGGGCGATCGCGAAAAGGCAGGACTTGCATTTAACGAGCTCGTGAAATCAGGCAAAGTGAAGGCGCCGATTGTGATTGGTCGTGATCATCTCGATACAGGTAGTGTAGCATCACCCAACAGGGAAACTGAAGCCATGAAAGATGGCAGTGACGCGATTGCCGACTGGCCTGTATTGAACGCGCTGATCAACACCGCTGGTGGTGCCAGCTGGGTTTCATTACATCATGGAGGGGGCGTTGGAATGGGCTATAGCATCCATTCCGGCATGGTTATCGTCGCGGATGGTACAGAGGATGCAAAGAGAAGGATCAAGCGTGTACTTAATAATGATCCGGCAATGGGTGTCATTCGTCATGCGGATGCGGGCTATGACATTGCTCTGGACACAGCACGAAAGTTCAATTTAGACCTGAAAGCAAGGCTCAAATAATTTTGGTCCGGTAATTGACCAGTCTAAGATTAAATGCTTCTCATGAGAAAAATAAAATGGCTTTCGGCAACACTAATCATTAGTTCTTTGCTTGTATTGTATTCTTGCGAGAAAAATTCCACAGAAGACGGTCCAACAACAGCTGATCGCGAAAAATTTCTGGGTGACTGGCAGGGATCATCAACAGGATCTTCAGGAAATTCGCTCAACTGGAACATGACAATTACCGCAAGTAACAGCGCTCCAGATCAAATCCTGATGTATAATTTTGATTTGTATACAATGGTTGTCGGAACGGTTTCAGGCAATTCAATTACGATTCCCGGCGCTCCATTGAATGTATTCGCTTCGGATACAGTGGCCGGTTCCGGTACGTACAACAGCAACAATACGTTGTCATTTAACTTCACTATCAAGGACGGGCAAACAACGGATTATCGAACAGGAAGCGCGCATAAATAAAATTTCTAATTCGACAAGAAATAAAAAAGGGAACCGATCGGCTCCCTTTTTTATTTATAAAAATTATTGATTGAATCAAGAAAGTTCCGCGAGGATGGTTTCTCCGCCTTTTACTTTCTGATCCATGTTAACTTTAATTTTTGCATTGAGAGGAAGGAACACATCTACACGTGAACCAAATTTAATGAAGCCCATTTCTTCTCCCTGTTTTACCATCCAGCCTTGTTGAGGGTAGCAGACGATACGTCGTGCAAGTGCGCCCGCAATTTGCCGGAGAAGGATTTGAGTTTTGGAGCTGGTCTCAATGACTACAGTCGTTCTCTCATTCTCAGTAGAAGATTTTGGATGCCATGCAACGAGATACAATCCCGGGTGATATTTACAGAAAGTTACTTGTCCGCTCACAGGGTAACGATTCACATGTACATTGAAAGGTGACATAAAAATGGAAACCTGGATGCGTTTGTCTTTCAAATACTCACCTTCAGTAGTTTCTTCTATCACCACCACTTTGCCATCAGCGGGACAGATGACAAAATTTTCATTTTTTACAATGTTGCGGGAAGGGTGTCTGAAAAACTGAAGGATGATGAGAAAAAGAATGATGGAGCCAATGAGGATTCCCAGGCGGAGCATTGGGAAATTGCTGAGGAACTGGTCCCCGAGAATGTGTAATCCTGCCAGTACGAGAATGGTGATGGCAAGAGAAGCATAGCCTTCTTTGTGAATCGTCATGGGTTTAATATTGTGAGATGCTTTTGATCAGAATTCAGGAGCGAATATAAGATTTGTAGCTGAAGCGTGATGCTTTTTGAAAAGGGATTTCAACAACTTTTTAGAGCTCTCTAAAACAAAAACGGAGAAGCCCTGAAGCTTCTCCGTTTATTTAGCCGGAATTAATAGTTTCCGCGCGATTTTAACGCGACAGATACCTTTTCCAGAGCAAAAATGTAAGCTGCTATACGCATGGAAACTTTATGTTTTTGTGAGATTGCCCAAACATTTTCAAAAGCTCTGATCATGGATCGGTCGGCACGTTTGTGAATTTCTTCTACAGGATAATAATAGCCGAAACGGTTTTGTGTCCATTCAAAGTAAGAAACGGTTACGCCACCACCATTTGCAAGAATATCCGGGATCACAACAATTCCTTTTTGAGTAAGAATTTCATCCGCTCCCGCGGTGATGGGACCATTGGCACCTTCGACGATGAGTTGTGCTTTGATATCATTCGCATTGGCGCGACGAATCTGATTTTCCAACGCGCAAGGTGCGAGGATGTTTACGTCGAGAGTGAGTAGTTCTTCATTTGGAATAAGCTTTCCGCCGGGAAAGCCTTTCAATACTCCATTGTTCAGAGTACGGTAAGCGATAGCATCCGCGATGTTGATTCCCTCTGCATTGTAGAATGCTCCGGTGTGATCACTGATCGCGACAATTTTAATGCCGGCTTCTTCCATGTATTTGGCAGTAATGGAACCTACATTTCCAAAGCCCTGTACAGCGGCAGTGGATTTTTTCGGATCCATTTTAATTTTTTTCATGGCTTCCAGAGCAGCAGTATTCACACCACGACCTGTTGCTTCAACACGACCTTCAGAACCACCGAGGTGAATGGGTTTTCCTGTAACCACGCCGGGAGTAAATGCGCCTTTGATTTTTGAATATTCATCAACGATCCACGCCATTTCACGAGGGCCGGTTGCAACATCCGGAGCAGGAATATCTTTATCAACTCCAAAGACATCACTCATAGCGGCAGTATAAGCGCGTGTGAGACGCTCGAGCTCGCCTTCGGATAATTTGGAAGGATCAACGGTAATTCCACCTTTTGCACCACCATAAGGAATATCGGCGATAGCGCATTTCCATGTCATCCAGGCAGCAAGTGCTTTTACTTCATCGAGGTTTACTTCAAGTGAATAACGTATTCCACCTTTAGAAGGACCACGACTCGCGTTGTGTACAATACGATAACCTTCGAATACTTTTACTTTGCCATCGTCCATCTTTACCGGCAAACTAACCAGGTATTGGCGATGTGGAGTTTTGAGAACATTGTAAGTGTCCTCATCAAGACCCATAATTTTGGCAGCGACATCAAATCGCTGGATCATGGAGTCGTAGGGGTTGTTTGTGTCTTTTGAAGCCAGACCGGCATTTGTTAATTCTTTTGATTCCGCAGTAATCATTGTTTTATAATTGAGGGCGGCAAAGGTAGGGTTTTAAGAAGTAGCAGGGACTTTTGGTTTATTTAGAAATGAAATCCAAATTTTAACATTTCTCAATCAGCTTAGAACCATAGTATTAACTGATGATCCGGAATAGAATTCTTTTGAGAAAAATTTTTTAAAAAAATACTCAGAGCTAAAAAGAGGTTTTATGGACGCTTGTTTGACATTTCCTGACAAAGCAGTTCAGGGAACCATCATCAGCATGTAAAAGAATACGAATGGAGCAGAAATGAAAAGTCCGTCGAATCGATCCAGCACTCCTCCATGACCTGGAAGCAATGACGAAGAATCTTTTGTATGGATACTTCTTTTGAAAAGAGATTCAACAAGATCGCCAAGCGTTCCGGTGAGGATAATGATACCGGCAATAATGTACCAGTTCAAAACATCAATGTTTGTAAAATAACGGGAGATAATCGAAGCAACGATGGCAGTCAGAACGATTCCGCCGAATACTCCCTCCCAGGTTTTTTTTGGAGAGATGCGTTCAAATAATTTTGTTTTACCAAGCCATCTGCCGGCCAGATATGCGCCGGTATCATTTGCCCACAGGAGAAGAAAAAATCCGACAATGTTTGTTCCATGATATGTGCCTTGTTCCAATCCCTGGAACGAAAACAGGTAGAACATGAATACCGATGCAGAAATATAAACCGGACCGAGTAGTGTATAAGCGATATTGGTAAATGGTTTTTCCGCTTTTGTATAGAGTTCCCTGATGAAAATGAAATATGGAAGTATCAGCAACAAGGGAAGAAAATTCATTTCAATTTTCAGTGCGCTGTTCAGCAGAGGAGAAATAAATGGGACAAGCCCGAGTAAAATTCCAAACATTGCCTGCGGTTGGATTCCGTCGCCTTTACTTAGTGAATAAAATTCCCTGAGTCCAAGTGTGACCATCAGAATCAACAGGAGCAAGAATGTCCATTCACTATAGAGAATGCTAAAAATCACCAGGGCGGCGCCGATGAGTGCGGTAAAAAGTCTTTGAAGGAAGTTGCTCACAGTTGGTGTTGTTCGATTATTGAACGCGCAAGAATAGCATTTTCTCCCGGTACATACAATTCAACTTCGCCAATGGTGATGTAACTGGAATCGCGTTTGTCGACAGCGACAGATTCAATTCCTTCATCACGCAAGACTGCCTGAACAATTTCAGCCAGATGCATTTTATCGCTGCTGTAAACACATTCCCATCCGTTTTCCATAGTGTAAAATCATTCAGTAGCACTGTCGTCCACCAGAAAAACCATGATGTCACGCGGACCGTGG
>CAYMMN010000295.1:0-4502 GCA_964391495.1 uncultured Flavobacteriales bacterium
AGAATACACGCAAGGGAAACCATTTGATTCATGTTTCCGCTTGGACAGCTTCCCGGGTTGCAATCGCTTGACAAGGCAACAGGCAAATTATTTTCGATCATTTTCCGGGCGGGAGGATTTTGCAGTCCAAGAAAGAGTTGTGCACCGGGAAGCAATACAGGGATAACTTTTGAATTCTGTAGCAGTTGAATGTCATTCTCGTTCGCGAACTCAAGATGATCCACACTGATCGCATCACATTCGACACCAGCCTCAATTCCGCCACTATGGCTCAATTGCTCGGCATGAATTTTCCCCTGCATGCCATTTTTGGAAGCAGCTTTTAGAATTTTTACAGTATCTTCTTTTGTAAAATAATTTCTTTCACAAAATACATCGCAATAATCAGCCAGACCTTCATCTCTGATTTGAGGCATGATGGTATTGATCAGTAAATCGATGTAACCATCTTTATTGTTTTTGTATTCCAACGGAAGAGCATGTGCGCCGAGGAATGTCGCTTTAATTTCAATTGGAGAAAATGTTTTTAACTGACGAATGACCCGCAGCATTTTCAATTCACTGTCAATACTTAATCCGTAGCCGCTTTTTATTTCAACGGCGCCTGTTCCCATTTTCACTATCTCATTCAGACGGATGATGGCATTTTCCAGGAGTTCTTCTTCTGAAGTCTGACGCAAACGATTGGCAGAATTCAGGATGCCACCTCCACGAAGTGCAATTTCTTCATAGCTAAGTCCATTTATCCGATCTACAAATTCTCCTTCACGACTTCCGGCATAGACCATATGTGTATGCGCATCAATCCAGGAAGGAAATACGCATCCACCTGCTGCATCCAGTTCATCTATATCAGGAGAAAACTCGCGGACTTTTGCATGTATTTCAGGAGTGTACACACCGAATTCATGAATCATTCCGTTTCTGATCCAGACGTATCCATTTTGAATACAATTTAGTTGCGACATCTCAGCTCCCCGACGGAAGAGTATAGGATTTTGTTCAGTTTGAACAATACTGGAAATGTTAAATATGAATAGACTCACGTAGAATTCTATAGTTTAGCGAACGAAATTAATAATAATCCTATCAACTCATCCACCAGCTTCTTTGATCTTATCATCATCGGTTCGGGACCGGCAGGAACTTCCTGTGCTCTGGCCTTGAAAAACAGTGGATTAAAAATCGCCATAATCGATAAATCGGTATTCCCCAGAGATAAAGTTTGCGGGGATGCAATTGGAGGGCGTGTAAAACGAATACTCAAACAAATAGATCCTCAGTTACTTTCTGATTGGGAAGCTTTTCCATCAAAGAATATTTCAAAAGGATGGAAACTTGTAGCACCCAACGGTAAACAAGCCTCCGTTTACTTTAGCAATCATGGCTATGTAGCCACGCGAATGGATTTCGACAATTTCTTGTTTCAACAAATGAGTACAAAAATTGATGTTGAAACCATACAAGGCGATAAAGCAGTTCGTGTTGTCAATCAGGGCGACCGTGTTGAAGTATTTACGGGGGGTGGAAAGATCCTGATTGCGGATTTGGTCGTTGGTTGTGACGGTGCACATTCGGTAGTCGCGAAGCAGCTTGCAGGTTTTAAGGTAGACCTGAAGCATTATTCAGGAGCGGTGAGAGCTTATTATCAAAACATTTCCGGAATTCACGATCCGAATCTGATTGAAATATTTTTACTTGAAAATTATTTGCCTGGATATTTCTGGATTTTTCCTCTCACGGAAAATTCTGCCAATGTCGGATTCGGCATGCTTTCAAGCGATATCAGCAAACGAAAAATAGATCTGAAAGAAGCGTTTAAAAATATTATTCAAACATCTCCGGAACTGAAATCAAGGTTTGAAAATGCTGTTCAGGTCGGAGATATTGAGGGTTTTGGATTGCCTCTGGGAGGGAAAAAGCGACCACTTTCCGGTGCACGGTTTTTATTGTGTGGTGATGCCGCTTCTCTTATCGACCCTTTAAATGGAGAAGGAATCGGCAATGCCATGTTAAGCGGTGTTTTAGCTGCTGAGTATATTCAAAAAGCATTTGATCAGAAGGATTTTTCTGCTGAGTATTTATCGTATTATGATAAAGCGGTTTACAAGAAACTTCATGGGGAATTGAACAAAAAATGGTGGATGCAGAAAATCTTTAATCGCCCCTGGTTGATTAATAGTCTGGTCAACCTCAGTATTTCCAATCCCGCTCTCAAAAATTGGATAGGTAAAAAGCTCTGATTACAAGCTTATTTATTGTTGCCAAATAACAGAGAATTTTCTGCAATCAACATCGATTCGTTGATTTCTATCCTTAATGAGTGCCTGTCATGCTGCCCTTTTACCTACCTTCACTTCATGGCAGGAAATTCTATTGGAACACTTTTTAAACTCACCACTTTCGGAGAATCCCATGGTACCGCGATAGGAGGAATTCTGGATGGCTGTCCGGCCGGTTTGATGCTTGATCTTGAATCCATTCGAAAGGAAATGGCAAGAAGAAAACCCGGACAATCAGCAGTTACAAGTCCCAGGAAAGAAGATGATGAATTCGAGATTCTGTCCGGTGTATTTGAAGGTCAAACACTTGGGACACCCATCGCTTTCATGATTCGTAATCAGGATTACAAGCCTTCGGATTATGAAAATGTGAAGAATTCTTTCCGACCATCACATGCTGATTTTACTTATCACGAAAAATACGGTCACAGGGATTATCGGGGAGGAGGACGCTCTTCCGCAAGGGAAACTGCTGCCAGAGTTTTCGCCGGTGCAATCGCGAAGCAAATTCTGAACAAATTTGGAACACAAATTTTCGGATTTGTCTCACAAGTTGGACCCATAAAATCTTCACTTCCTCATTCTGAAATCGATTTCTCCAAAATAGAATCTTCAATCGTTCGTTGTCCGGATGAAAATGCATCGGTTCAAATGATTGATTACATCGAAAAATTAAAATCCGAAGGTAATACCACAGGTGGAATTGTCAGTTGTGTAATCAAAAATGTTCCGGTAGGATTGGGTGAACCGGTCTTTGATAAATTTCAGGCGGATCTTGCTAAAGCGTGCATGAGTATCAACGCCGCACACGGTTTTGATTATGGCAGTGGTTTTGGAGGAGTGGAAATGAAAGGAACTGAACACAACGATTCATTCGTCAAAAATGCTGACGGTTCAGTAGGCACAGTCAGCAATAATTCAGGTGGAATACAGGGCGGTATTACGAATGGGATGGATGTTTATTTCCGTGTGGCTTTCAAACCGGTTTCAACTTTGTTGATGGCTCAGAAAACATTGAATGAAAAAGGCGAAGAAACCGTTCTTGAAATGAAAGGACGGCATGATCCCTGTGTAGTACCAAGGGCCGTACCAATCGTAGAAGCAATGACAGCATTGGTCCTGATGGATCATTTTTTAAGAAACAAAAATTCAAAGCTCAGTGATCTGATTGCCTCTAATCAGGCATGATGGACATTATTTTTATAAATCAATCATAATACTACATATCAATGAAAAAAGCACTCAAATGGATAGGCATTTTCCTGCTCGTCGTCATCGTCTTCCTGGTGGCAGCGCCTTTCCTTTTTAAAGACAAAATAGTTTCCAAAATAAAGGAGGAAACCAATAAGAACCTGAACGCAAAGGTTGATTTCGGTGACTTTGATCTATCACTGTTTCGCAGTTTCCCTGATTTCTCTTTACGCCTGAATGAACTGAAGGTAATCAATGTTGAACCTTTCGCCGGCGATACGCTCATTTATACCAAACAACTGGACCTTACTGTTGATCTCATGAGTGTAATTAAAGGAGGAGAAATAAAGATCAAGTCTGTTGATCTGAACTCTGCAATCATGAATTTCCTTGTGGACAAAGAAGGAAAAGCGAATTGGGACATAGCCAAGCCATCTACCGGTCCTGAAACAGCTTCTGAACCTTCAAGCTTCAAAGCGAATCTGAAACATTATGCGATTTCAAACAGCAGAATCATCTATGACGATAAAAGTTTGGGATTCTATCTGAAGCTGGATGGAGTGAATCATAGTGGAAAAGGTGATTTTACGCAAGATTTATTTGTGTTGAGTACAAATACAGAAGCATCCAATGTTGATATGGCCTATGGCGGATTGAATTACATTTCAAAAGCCAAAGCGACCATTGCCGCTGATCTGGATATGGATATGAAGAATTTTAAATTCACATTCAAAGACAATAAAGTTCATCTCAATGAACTGGATCTTGGCGTGAATGGATGGGTTGCGATGCCGGATACCAATATCGATATGGATCTGAAATTTGCAGCAGCTCAATCCGAATTCAAAAATTTTATCTCTATGATTCCTGCTGTGTATTCCCCGCAGTTTAAGAATCTGAAATCATCCGGCAAGATGTCTCTTTCAGGTTTCATTAAAGGAAGATACAATGCTTTGTCAATGCCCGGATTTGGTTTGACTCTCAACATTGACAACGGAATGTTTCAGTATCCATCCTTGCCTGCAGCAG
>CAYMMN010000296.1:0-4498 GCA_964391495.1 uncultured Flavobacteriales bacterium
GTTCCGGATTCAGATATGGTAGTTCCTTGTTTGCTCAATACGGATTCAACTTTGCAAAAATCCTGCTGGAAATATCCGGGATTGATGAACATCATTCTGGAAGCATTCTATTTGCATCTGCTATTCCGGAAATCGGAATACGATCCATCGGATTATGCTACTGATTTTTCGCCTCAAGCTGCTTCAGGAGCAGCTTTGATGTTTCATAAAGAATTATTCAGAAAAATAGGAGGGTTGGACCCGGATTTATTCTGGATGGAGGATACTGATTTTGGGTACCGTATATTCAGGAATGGTGGAAAAATACACTTTCTTTCATCCGTGCATATTTATCATCATTCCGGAAAAAGTTCTGCAAAAAATCTCCATGTCGCAATTGCAAATCAGTTGATCAGCAAAATAAAGTATATCCGGAAGCATTTTTCATATATTTCTTTTATGATCGCCTCCTTATTTATCTTCATCCAGATCATCACCCGTTGCATCGCGTTTAGCTTACTTTCCCCATTTGGATCATCATTCTCTGCAAAACGCAAAGCATATTTCTTTTCTTTGCAGAAATTCTGGTCTTTCCTGGTGCTTAAGGAATCCAGAATTCGTTGATGCATTTCTCCATGAAACGAATCCTTCTTTTATCCGATATCAATTCAGCGCACACCCAGAAATGGGCCGGTGCTGTTGCCAAAGCCGGATTTGAAACAGGGATTTTTTCTTTGTCGGCTCCGGTTTCCGACTGGTATACCGCATTGGGAATACAATTACTGGCTTCCGATGGATTAGGGAAGAAGCATTTTTACTCTGCTGATATTCTTAAGGCAATCTATTTTTTTTCTGCAGGCAAAGTGCGGAAGGTAATTCAGGAATTCAAACCGGATCTCGTTCATGCGCATTACCTGAGCAGCTATGGAACTCTTGGAAGGATTTCAGGATTTCATCCCTTGGTTGTATCCGCATGGGGAAGTGATCTTCTTGACTTTCCGCAACGTTCATTCCTGCACAGAAACCTGATCCGGAAAAATCTGAAAGCAGCTGATGTCCGGATTGCTTCCAGCGCGATTCTTGCTAATGAAATAGAACATACTTTTAATCTCGATTGTTTGAGGATACCATTTGGAATAGATACCAATGTGTTTCAGCCAAATTCGGATGAAAGAAAACGATTTAGCGAAGAGATTGTCATCGGAACCATCAAATCGCTTGAACCGGTCTATGCTCCTGAAATTCTTGTCAGGGCTTTTGCAGCTGCAGTGAAGGAATTCCCGGACAAAAAATTAAGATTGCAGCTGGTTGGGGAAGGTTCATTAGAACCAAAATTGAGACAATTGGTAAATGAACTTGGCATTACGAAACAAACTACCTTTGAAGGAAAAGTTAATTACAATGAAGTGCAGCGATATCACAATCAGTTGGATATTTTTGCAAATCTTTCGCTCAGGGAGAGTTTTGGTGTTTCCGTACTCGAAGCCTCTGCTTGTGGAAAACCTGTTATAGTAAGTAATGCGCAAGGATTAAAGGAAGTTTTTATTTCCGGAAAAACCGGTATCTCAGTTGGAATTGAAAATGTTGAAGAAACAACAGCTGCAATTTCAACACTCATTCGTGATCCTAAGATGCGTGAACAAATGGGAACTGAAGGAAGAAAAATGGTCATGGAAAAATTTTCATGGGAGGAAAGTTGTAAGCAATTTGTTTCGGTATATAATTCATTTGGCAATTCATGAGACAGAAAAAAATCATTACCATCGTTGGTGCCCGCCCGCAGTTTGTGAAAGCTGCCGTGCTGAGTCGTGAATTGGCCAAGCATAGCGGAGTGGAAGAGAAAATCTTACATACCGGTCAGCATTATGACGCGAATATGTCGGATGTTTTTTTCGAAGAAATGAATATCCCCAAACCCGCTTTCCAGCTTTCGGTTACAGAAACAACTCATGGAGCCATGACCGCAGAAATGTTGAAAGGTATCGAAGCGGTATTGATGAAAGAGAAGCCTGATCTGGTAATCGTTTACGGAGATACGAACTCTACACTAGCCGGTGCTTTGGCAGCTAAGAAACTCCAGATTCCAATCGCCCATGTGGAAGCCGGATTAAGAAGTTTCAACATGGAAATGCCGGAAGAAATCAACAGAATACTTACCGACAGGATCTCTGACTATCTTTTTTGCCCTACCAACACAGCGATGAAAAATCTTGAGACGGAAGGATTCGGATATTTTCCATCGAAGCGCATCAAATCAGGAGATGTGATGAAAGACGCTGTCGATTATTACTCTCTGCTTGCAGCGGATAAGTCTTCCATCATGCGTGGACTGAAGCTGGATAGCTTTGTACTTTGTACACTGCATCGTGAACAAAACACCAATGATAAAAGCCGTCTCGAAAACATCATTTCCGCACTCAATACTTTAAACAAGGATATTCCTGTTGTTATGCCATTGCATCCGCGAACAAGGAAATTTCTGGATGAACATGGTATACACCCTCAGGTCAGACTGATTGATCCGGTCAGCTATTTTGACATGCTCGAACTTTTACGTCATTGTCGAATGGTATTTACTGACAGTGGCGGCTTGCAGAAAGAAGCATTCTTTTTCCAAAAGTTCTGTGTAACCCTTCGTGAAGAAACTGAATGGACAGAATTGGTTGATCACGGATTTAACGTACTGGTCGGTTCCGACAAATCAGCAATCTTATCCGCATACTCTGATCTGATCAATGGAAAAAAGAATTTCAATATTGACTTGTATGGAGATGGTCATGCAGCAGCCCGGATTGTTCAGACTTTGCTTTAATTTTTTTGTATAATCAAACGGGTACAGAACGATCTATGAATGCTGCAGAAATGAATCAGGAACACGATAAAACCAATGGTAATGGACATCCATCGGTTTCTTTGGTCATTCCTGCTTTCAATGAAGAAAAATACATCGGATCACTTCTTGATCAAATGCTGCATCAGGATTATCCTCAGGATAAAATTGAAATATTTGTTGCTGATGGCGGTCGTTCTGATAAGACGAGGGAAATAGTTTCGACTTATGCCGGAAAAAATCCCCGTATAAAATTACTATTAAACAAAAACCAATACGTTCCTTTCGCCTTGAACATGGGAATCCGTGAATCAAAGGGGGACTACGTTATCATTTTAGGAGCTCATTCTTCTTATCCCTTGAATTATATTTCTTCGTTGATCAAAGCTGCTTTGACATTGGATGCGGATAATGTGGGAGGTCTTTGTATCGGCAATCCTCCAGATTCTTCATTGAAAACGCTGGCTATTGCTCAAGCCATGAGTTCAGCATTCGGAGTAGGAGATGCTCACTTCAGAATTGGAAGCCGGGAAATTAAACAAGTGGATACTGTTACATTCGGTTGTTACAAACGTTCTGTTTTCGATCGCATCGGTTATTTTGACGAAGAACTTTTGCGCAATCAGGACGATGAGTTCAATGCAAGACTCACCAAAAATCAGGGAACGATTTACCTGATTCCGGATATTGAAGTGACTTATTTTACCCGGGCTTCAATTTCCTCGGTGATGAAAATGTTTTATCAATACGGGTTTTTCAAACCGCTCGTTTCATTGAAAATTGGTCGCCCGACTACAGTTCGTCAATTGGTACCATTCCTCTTTGTTGTTTTTATTATTTCTTCCATTGGACTTGGATTTTTATCATCACTGTTCTGGAAGTTTTTAGGTGCTATTCTGCTGCTTCATCTTTTTCTTGGAATTGTTTTCGGATTGAAAATCGTTGGCAAAACCCAAAGACCGGGTTTATTGATTTATCTGCCTTGGCTGTTCTTTCTGATCCAAACATCCTATGGATGGGGATACATTCGCGGTATTCTCAAATTCATAATTTTCAGGGAAAGAATTCAGGGAGTTGGAAGTACAAGGTGAGACATTGATTTTAAGCACTTTCCATTGCCCGGAATTGTGAGAATTCCATCTATACTTCATTGCTAAGTTGTACTTTCGTGGGCTTGAATATCAATACACAGGATTGGGTCGATGAGCCTGGTTTTGAAGAGAAATATGCCGAAATATTATTCATTCTCTTTTGTATTCAGCAAATCTGAGGTCAAATGAACAGGATTTTGAATCGCACAGGAAATCCTACTGATGTCCTGATTTTTGCAATAGCTTTCTGTATTCCCTTGTGGCCTCTTGGGACCAGCATCCTCACATTGCTATGGCTGGCGATTTCCATCATCACTTTAAAACCTTCATCCTTTCTTGAAGAACTAAAGTCGAAACCATTTGTCCTGATTTTCATTGGCTTTTTTCTGATGCATTTGATCGGATTAATCTGGACGGTAAATGTGAGTCATGGGTTTAAAGAAATTCAGGATGATCTTAATCTGCTCATCTTCCCTTTGCTTTTTGCGGCACATCGTCCAAAACCCGGATCATTTCCTTTCATAAAAAATGGATTTATTGTCGGAACATTTTTGGCTACCATCTATTGTTTTCACCAGGGAATTTATTTTTTCATCAC
>CAYMMN010000297.1:0-4495 GCA_964391495.1 uncultured Flavobacteriales bacterium
ATTATTATCGGTAATGTCAAGACTTTCTACAACAACACCCGGAGAAATGGAATCGGTGATGGCTGTAAATAAGTTCACCCTTCCTTTTCCAAGTTTGTTACGGTATGGAGTATTTCCGCTTGCGCTGTAAATATCATCACAGGTGATGCGCAATTGCTCACCAACCTGCAAAGCGTTCATCGTTGGAAATCTGGATTTCACAATCGCCGCGCAACCTGCCGCTATCGGGGAAGCCATAGATGTTCCGCTGTATGCCGTATATGTATCATTGAATACAGTAGAATAGATCTGGTTTCCGGGAGCACATACATCAATTGAATATCCAAAATTTGAAAATCCCGCTTTGCTGTCGGTGCTGGTAGTCGCGGCAACACTCAAAACATATTTATACGAACTCGGATAATGTTCCTCTTCAAGTCCATTATTTCCGGAAGCAGCTACAACAAGCGCGTCCATGTCAATGGTCGCATAAGTAATTACATCCTGTTCAAACTGACTGATACCACCTGTACGTCCCCAGGAACAGTTAATCACATCCGCACCATGATCCGCGGCATAAACGATTCCATCATATCCATTATCGATTGATGTAGTACTTGCATCCAGTGCAACTTTCACAGGAAGAAATTTACAACGGAAAGCCGGACCGGCAACCCCTACTCCATTATCAGTTACAGCAGCAGCGCAACCACTCACGTGTGAACCATGATCGCTGTTCACCACCATCGGGTCATTATCATTTTCACTCACATCCCATCCACGGAAATTATCTATGAATCCATCATTGTCATTATCTGTTCCATCAATAGGATCATTCCAATTGTATTTGATATTTCCAGCCAAATCCGGATGATCCCAGTCTGTACCACTGTCAACAATTCCGACAACCGTATTTGTATCACCTTTCCACACATCCCAGGCATTGTACAAATTGATCTTCGTGTTTTGATATTGAGAAGCGATTTGTGGATCGTTCGGAGTATAATCCATTTGGTTTAAATAAACAGGCTCAGCATAAGCGACACTTCCTGTAGCCATCACTTTTGTGATCACATCTGAAATATTCTGATCAGAAGGAAACGAAACAGTATAAATCAAACTCAGATCCGTAGGCTTTTCACCATTTCTGTTTAGCGCCATCACCGGAGCCTGCTTGGAAGGAAATTTTTTCTTTAATCCTGTTGCCCGCAAAGATTGAAGCACAAAACTAAGTTTCGATTCAGAAATATCCGTAGTTGAACATTGAGTACGGAATTCAGGCTTCACTTTAATAATTAATTCACCGGCTTTAATCCTGGCACCGTTGAAATTCAACTCCGCGACATTTCGCTGAGTACCGCTTACAGCACTATTTGTCTGAGGATTAGCGGCGAAAGTAAATAAGGATTGGGTCACCAGAAATGCTCCAAGGAACATCTGGCCAAAAGTTCTTTTCATGGATAATAGATTTTTTAGCTAAACAGAAGGCACAAGGTAATTTGAATTTTTCGGATGACCAAGGTCTCGCCGGTCCATGCCATATTCCTTCATCAAATCTTCGATTTGTCAAAGTTTTTCGTAGAAAGGGACTTCTTCCAGAAAATGATAACTCTTGTTAGCATGATCAAGGGTGCAGCAAAAGGTATCGTAACCATTTGTCAGAATAAAAATCCGGGCATCGACTGTCAGATTATATCGGGCAGCCTGATCGAAGACTTCCTGAGTTATTTTTACGTTCGGAGCTTTGCATTCAACCAAAAGCAGCGGCTTCATCCCGGAATCGTGGATAAGAACATCGTATCTTCGCTCCAACCTGTTCACTACCACCCTTTTCTCTACTCCGGTAAGGGATTTCGGATAATGCTTATCAAGGATCAAAAAGTGCAGAATATGCTGTCTGACCCATTCTTCCGGACTTAAACGAACATATTTTCCCCGAACTATGTCGAAAATTTTTAAACTTTGTCCGCCAGAGGTATCCGACCTTAGCTTAAACTTGTACTCCGGGAAATGCAGTTTTGGTAATTCCACCCTAATTTTTTTTACGAAAATACCTTTATGAATAATAAAAAAGAAATTGTTGAAAACTGGCTGCCCCGGTACACCGGTACGGAACTGAAGGATTTTGGAAAATATATCCTGCTGACTAATTTTAATCATTATGTACGCTTGTTCAGCGAATGGAACAAAGTACCGATTAATGGTCTCGACAAACCAATGCCGAACGCGACGCACGACGGAATCACCATCATTAACTTCGGAATCGGCAGTCCGAATGCTGCCCTCATCATGGATTTGCTCTCTTCTATCGCTCCAAAAGCGGCATTGTTCCTTGGTAAATGTGGTGGCTTAAAAAAGAAAAATAAACTGGGCGATCTGATTCTGCCCATCGCAGCGATCCGTGGTGAAGGAACTTCTAATGATTATCTTCCACCTGAAGTACCTGCACTCCCTGCATTTAGTTTGCAGAAGGCTGTTTCTACTACCATCCGAAACAGCGATAGTGATTACTGGACCGGAACTGTTTTTACCACCAACCGCCGTGTGTGGGAACACGACAAAGAATTTAAAAAGTATCTGCAAACTACACGATCCATGGCCATCGATATGGAGACTGCTTCCATTTTCATCGCCGGTTTCGCGAATAAAATTCCTACAGGAGCACTTTTACTTGTTTCTGATCAGCCCATGATTTCTACAGGTGTAAAGACAGCAGAAAGCGATAAAAAGGTAACTGAAAAATATGTGAATGCTCACCTTAAAATTGGTATTGCTTCACTGAATGAATTAATTAATAACGGACTCACAGTAAAACACCTGCGTTTCTAAGTAAAAATTGCATGACTTTCGATCAGATCATAGCTGACCTTAAAAAAAAGATTTATTCACCTGTTTATTTTCTGCAGGGTGAAGAACCTTTTTACATTGATCAGATCGCCAATTACATCGAGAATGAAGTGTTGACAGAAAGTGAAAAGGAATTCAACCAGACTGTCCTCTATGGTAAGGATCTGGACCTTCCTACTCTTTTCAGTTATGCGAAACGCTATCCGATGATGTCAAATTATCAGGTAGTAATTGTAAAGGAAGCACAGGACATCAAAGACCTGGCAGGAAAAAAAGAATCCGCGGAAGGTTCAGGCAAAAGCGGAAAAAAGAATGATTCAAAGGATCACTTCCTGGATTATCTTCAGAACCCAACACCTACTACCATCCTTGTGTTTTGTTACAAATACAAAACCATCGACAAACGCACCAAAGTTGCAAAAGTACTCGACAAAGCAGGAGTAGTTTTCGAATCAAAAAAAATCTATCAGGATAAAGTTCCTGCATGGGTCAATCAGTATGTTTTATCAAAAGGAAATCGCATTAATCCCAAAGCATGCGTGCTGATGGCCGAATATTTGGGCGCGGACCTCAGTCGTATTGCCAATGAAGTAAACAAATTATTACTCAACCTGAAAGCCGGCGATGAGATCACTGCTAAACACGTTGAAGAAAACATCGGCATTAGTAAAGAATTCAATATTTTTGAATTGCAAAATGCTTTGGGAAAAAGAAATATTCTGAAGGCAAATCAGATCGTCAATTATTTTAGCGCGAACCCGAAAAGCAATCCGATTCAATTCACCATTCCACAACTCTATTCCTATTTTCACAAACTGCTTACGCTTCATTCGCTTACAGATCGTTCACAAAATAATGTAGCAAGTATTCTGGGAGTCCATCCTTATTTCGTACAGGATTACGAATCAGCTGCAAAAGCATATTCAAGGGACCACTGCGTACGCAATATCAGTTTCATCCGAGATTATGACCTGCGTGCCAAAGGCATCAAACCATCCAGCGCTGATGATGGAGAACTGATGAAGGAGTTGGTGTATAAAATACTCCACTAATTTTTAGTTCCGGGTTCCGGGTTCCGAGTTCCGAGTTCCGAGATAAAATGAAATATAATATTTATTAAAAATAAATTTAATTTCTGCTCAGATGAAGAGAAATTAAAAAACTAATCTTCTAAGTTTACCCGAATCCAACACGGAACCCGAAACCAAAGATGAATTACTGGCTGGTAAAATCCGATCCCGAAACATATTCCTGGCACGATCTCCTGAAAGATGGAAAGACCAGTTGGGATGGAGTTCGAAATTATGCAGCACGAATCCATCTAAAAGGCATGAAGAAAGGCGACAAAGTTCTGGTTTATCACAGTGGCAATGAATCATCCGTAATTGGAATCGCGTCTGTTACAAAAGAATTTTATCAGGACCCAACGACATCCGACATTGCATGGGTTTCGGTTGAATTAAAAGCTGAAAAACCGCTGACCAAAGTCGTTACCTTAAAACAAATCAAAAGCGAAAAGTCACTCAGCAATATCGGACTTGTTAAAATTGGAAGACTTTCCGTAATGCCACTGACCAAAGAAGAATTTGATACTATTTTGTCATTAGCAAAGTAATTTTTTCTCCAAAGGTTTTTTCTGTCCAGGAAAGAAGGTCTGATTTTCATGAAG
>CAYMMN010000298.1:0-4494 GCA_964391495.1 uncultured Flavobacteriales bacterium
TATAGGAATGGAAAGTCATTTGTCATGGCCGATATCCCCGGAATTATTGAAGGAGCACATTTGGGTAAAGGAATTGGTTTACGTTTCTTAAGACATATCGAGAGAAATAGTATTTTGCTATTTATGATTCCCTGTGACAGTAAAGACATCAAAGCCGACTATGGAATCTTGTTGAATGAATTGAAACAATACAATCCGGAATTGTTGGATAAATCCAGAGTACTGGCTATCACAAAAAGTGATATGCTCGATGCTGAACTGATCAAAGAAATGCGAAAGGATCTTCCGGAAGATATCAAAAGTGTGTTCATTTCATCAGTCGCGCAAATGGGAATCGAGGAATTGAAGGATATGCTGTGGGCTGAACTGAATAAATGATCCTGACATGTTTGAAAAACTGCAAAGCATTGATGCGGCATTGTTGCTTTTCTTCAATCACCTGAATAATCCGGTGTTGGATTTCATTTTTTTCTGGATCAGCAACAAATGGCTTTGGGTACCCTTCTATGCCTTCCTGGCCTGGTTTATTTACAAGCGCTACCCTCACCGTTTTTTTTCTGTATTGTTTGCCATAGGTATCCTGATAGTACTAAGCGATCAGATATCTTCTTCTTTAATAAAAAATACAGTCATGCGCCTCAGACCTTGTCATGATCCGATGATTGGAAGTGAAGTTCACTTAGTAAACGGATATTGCGGTGGGATGTATGGTTTCGTTTCCTCTCATGCTGCGAATGTATTTGGTTTAACATCTTTTCTTATTTACTTTTTCCGCGGAAGACATCTGCGATTACAGAGAGTGATGATTATCTGGGCTTCTGTAGTATCTTTCAGCAGAATATATCTGGGGGTCCATTATCCGGGCGATATCATTTGCGGTGCATTGCTGGGAGTGATCCTTGGAGTTGCGACAGCAAAAACGTACAGGTATATTGATTTAAATTACCTTCCTTCAAAAAAACATTCAACCAATCATCGTCATCGTCCTTAATTGAATTGATCATATGAAGTTAAAACTCAAATTAGCATTGGTTTTGATGTGTTTCACCTTAACTACCATAGCACAGAGAAACAAGACGACTGAAAATACCTATAAAGTTTTTGCTCAACGGCCTGCACTGGTTGTTGGAATCGTCGTAGATCAAATGCGTTATGATTATTTGTTTCGTTACTGGAAGCATTATGGAGATAATGGATTCAAGCGTTTGTTGAACGATGGTTTTTTATGCAGAAACGCTAATTTCAACTATGTGCCTACTTATACAGCACCCGGACATGCATGTATTTATACAGGAGCAACGCCTGCCGTGAATGGTATAGTTTCCAATGAATGGTATGATCGCACTATGAAAACCAGTGTCTATTGTGTGAGTGATACAACAGTGAAACCTGTTGGGACCACTTCCATTTCCGGAAAGATGTCACCGCAACAATTATTGAGTACAACAATGACAGATGAACTGCGGCTGGCTACCAATTTCAAATCAAAAGTAATTGGGATTTCGCTCAAAGACAGAGGCGCGATATTACCTGCAGGCCATACAGCGAACGCCGCTTACTGGCACGATCCATATTCAAACAATTGGGTGAGCAGTACTTATTACCTGAAGGAATTACCGGATTGGGCGATTCAGTTCAACAGTCGAAAGGTGGTAGATTCTTTGCTCACCAATCCATGGACAACACTGCTTCCAATTTCAGAATACACGGAAAGTTCGGCTGATGATAATGAATACGAAGGATTGTACAAAGGGGAAACAAAACCTGTTTTTCCTCATAATCTTCCTGCATTAAAAGCTGCTGAATCCGAATTGATCCGCAAGGTTCCTTCCGGAAATACATATACACGATTGTTCGCTGAAGCAGCTTTGGAAGGGGAGCGGTTGGGAAAAAATGGTACTACAGATTTTCTTGCCGTAAGCTTTTCTTCTACGGATTATATCGGACACATGTATGGAATTAACGCGATTGAAATGGAAGACACTTATTTGCGTCTTGATCTGGAAATTGCCGCATTCCTGAAAACTTTGGATACAAGGATTGGAAATGGAAATTACATTTTGTTTCTCACTGCGGATCATGGAGCAGTTAACAATCCTGAATTTAACCAGGACTCCAGGATTCCTGCAGGTAATATCCAGGATAACAGTATTTCTGATTCCCTCAAATTGTATCTGAATACACTTTACAAGGATACTAATCTTGTACTTTCAGCTTCCTCTCACAATATTTATTTGAACAGAGAACAAATTGAAAAAAGAAAATTCAACCTTGAAGAAATTCAACAAAAGTGCGCGGATTTTGTGTTGCATTTTGATGGTGTTGCCGAGAGTTTAACTGCAAGTGAACTGTCAAAAGGACTCTGCCGTGAAGGTTTGAAAATGCTGGTGCAAAATGGATTTAATCAACAGCGTTCTTCTGATGTAAGTATACAATTGAAGCCGGGTTGGCTGGATTGGTACACCAGGACAGGAACTTCTCATGGAACATTCTATCATTACGATACGCATGTGCCGGTGATATTTTTTGGCGTGGGAATTCCGGCAGGATCCACAGCACGTGAAGTGAATATTGTTGACATCGCGCCTACAATTTGCACGATGCTGAATATTGAATCTCCGAGTGGTTGCACCGGTCATCCTATTCTGGAAGTGTTGAAATAACAATTCCTGATTATGAAACTGCGCGCATTTTCACGGGTTGTTTTGCTGCTTTCATTTGTCAGTTTATTCACTGACATCTCCAGTGAAATGCTGTACCCGGTAATGCCTTTGTATTTGCAATCGGTTGGATTTTCTGCGGTATGGATTGGTTTCCTGGAAGGCTTCGCGCAACTGATGATTGGATTATCGACAGGTTATTTCGGGAAATTATCGGACAGAACAGGAGCCCGCATGCCTTTTGTAAGAATTGGATATTTTCTCAGTGCGTTTGCAAAACCGATGATGATTTTTTGGAATTCAATCGGCTGGATTTTCTTTTCCAGAGTCTCGGAACGATTGGGAAAAGGTATCCGGACAAGTGCTCGGGATGCATTACTGGCGGATGAATCGGAGGAGAAGGACAGAGGGAAAATATTTGGATTTCACCGGGCGATGGATACATTAGGAGCTGCTATTGGTCCTTTGATTGCAATCGCTTACCTCGCCGTTCATCCGGGAGATTACAGATTTCTTTTCTGGCTTGCTTTCATACCTGGAATTATCGGAGCAGGAGCGACCCTTTTCATTCATGAAAAAAAGAAACACAAAATCCCTGATGGTCCTCGTCCCGGTTTTTTTTCTTACTTCAAGTACTGGAAAGTTTCATCTTCCGGTTATCGAAAAATTGTATTGGGATTACTCGCCTTTGCAATACTGAACAGTTCTGATTCTTTTCTTTTTCTTATTTCACATCTCAAAGGAATTGATGATCGCGATCTGATCCTTGCATATGTTTTGTACAATCTGGTATTCGCTTTGCTTGCTTACCCTGCTGGACGATTTGCTGATAAGTTTGGAATGCGAAATACTTTTGTAATTGGATTGGGATGTTTTGCAATCGCTTATTTTGGATTTAGTCAGATGACACAACCCTGGATGTTGTATGTGATGTTCGCAATTTATGGTTTGTTCGGAGCTTTGACGGACGGAGTTACGAAAGCATGGTTATCCCGTGAATGTCTCAAAGCCGACAGGGGTACAGCACTCGGATTTTATAAAAGTTTATCCAGTATTATATCTCTGGGTTCAAGTCTGTTGACCGGGTTTCTCTGGATGTACATTTCTCCTTCATTTTCAATTCTTTATTCGGCGGTTGGAACCGTACTGATTATTCTCTATTTCCTGGTGTTTATACCAGTGGACAAACTTCATTCACCCATGAAATAATGGTGTTCGTCCAATAATTGGAAATTGTTGAAAACTCCGGATTAGTTGCAGTGTTAAAACCTTGGTAATTAGAAGGTTTTTTTGTTATTTTTACCCCTGTACCGGTTAAAGGGGGGTACCCGGATTAATTGTTATTATCATCAATCAATCCTTATTTAATTTAAGCTCTATGAACAGAACACAACTTCACAGCTTAGCCGTCATTTTTTCTTTCATGACGTGTTTCTTTTTCGGCAATCCGGAAGCAAAAGCAAGTCACGCTATGGGTGCGGACATCACCTATGAGTACATTGGTCCGAATCAATACCTGGTGACATTTTCTTTTTACCGTGATTGTAGCGGAATACCAGCTCCAACATTTATTGATCTTGGAATAAACAACTCCTGTGGATTCCCGGCTCAAACAATCAACCTCAATCCTCTCGCATCAAGTCCAACTCAAATTTCACCTGTATGTCCGACCGAATTATCAACGTGTAATGGAGGATCTTATACTGGTATTGAAGAATGGATTTATCAGGGTGTAGTGAATTTGCCCGGACCATGTGCCGACTGGTCATTCAGTCATGGAGAAAGTGCGCGTAATGCCGCAATTACCACGATAACCGGAGCAGGAAGTGATATC
>CAYMMN010000299.1:0-4459 GCA_964391495.1 uncultured Flavobacteriales bacterium
TATTGCCTCTTCAAGGTTTTTATAAGTTGTTTCTTTGTCGGCAGCGTCATCGGGATGCCAGATCGCGTGCATTTCCACAACTTCTAATCCGGAAACCTCGTCTTCCATGGGCTGATGGTAAATTCCTTTTCGCCCGCGGAGGATCATCAGACAATGATTACGGGCGACGGTGTGCAGCCAGGACTTAAAAAACGTGATTTCATGTTTAAAAAGATCATGTTGGAGTTTTTCAAAGATGTTCATGACGGCATCTTTGGATTCATCCGGATCTTTCAGGTATTTAAGGCAAACGCCGTAGAGCTGATGTGTATAGCGTTTGAAAAGCAGACCAAAAGCGTTTTTTTCGCCTTGTTTGTACAGGGCGACCAGCTCCAGGTCGGTTTTTTTACTGAGATCGATCACGTTTATTCGTCCGATGAAAATACAGGGAATATTTTTGAGGAAACACGTTCCGGCGGAAAGCTTATTAACGGGAGGTGGGCGATTATTATTATTGCCACGAGTGCACGAATTAGGGGAAGATTCGCTTTATGAGATCAGAGGAGCGGTCTTCGACGGTTTTTCGGAGCAGGGTGCCGAGAGATTCGAAAGAACTCTTTTGATAAGAGCCAACGATGATGCCATTATCAAGATGGTGGATGAAGTCACAAACAGAAACAAGGGTTTCGTAGACGTGTGAAGTCACGATAACGGTTTTGCCTTGTTTACGAAACTCATCCAGAATCAATTTTAAGACGGTGGTCGACTCAAGATCAAGACCATTGTAGGGCTCATCGAGAAGATAAATATCCCGGTCAAGTTTAAAGACAGCGAGCAAGGCGAGTTTTTTCTTCATCCCCGTCGAATAGGTCTCAATCAAATCGTCAAGTGGCAGAGAAAAGATCGCGTTCCAGTTTTCGAGCACAAATGAATTTTTCCCGGAAGGAAATATGGAAAGGTATTCTCTTCCGGTGATGAGCGGATAGAAATAATTTTGTGTTTCAAGTAATCCAATTTCTTTTCTGGACAAGTTTCCGCCGGATCTGGAAATTTTCCCCGAAACCGGTTTAACAAAACCATACAAGGTATTTAACAGCGTTGTTTTTCCGGAACCGTTTAAGCCAACGAGCCCATGAATTTTTCCTTCTTCCAGGTTTAGGCTGAGCGATTTCAAAACCTCGTGCGATCCATACGTTACATTCAGGTTTTCAAGAGTGATCATCGAGGTATATTTTCAGATTAATTTTTGAAAGCGAATAATTGCGCATTGAAACAATTAGCGGAATCGGAAATAAAAACGGAATTAATGTCGCGGCGAACAACAAGCCAACCCAAATCGTATCTGCTGTCAGTTTTTTATCAGGACGGTACAACGCATATTTTAATGTTATAAAATAAAATATGTTGATCATGTAAACAAACCATGCGATGAGAACCATGTACCAGTGTTCCGGATGTTGAAACAAATAGATTATGAGTGCAGGGAGCAGGAACAGGCTCATAAATTTGGAGTGCTGCAGGATCTTTTTCTTTAAGAATGCTGACGGCTCAAGGTTGTCGGCATTCAGAATAGCAAGCGATTCCCCGTGTGTGTAAAATCCACCAATCACAAATGTCAGGAAAGCAAGCAAAAACAAACTGGCAAAAGGCAGGAATGAAAGCCCGATCGCGAACAGATAAAAAATTAGAACCTGGAATCCCCAACGTCTGTAACCACCATGCCACTCGAAGCCGGGCACGGGAATTAATGAAGTAATCCGGACAGGAACAAATGCGAATGTCAACGTGATATTGGAGCGCACAGGAACAAGAGCGATAATTCCGACAAAGACCAGCAATTCAAAAATAGAGAACAGGATCAATGACCAATATTGATGAATTACAAACAAAAGAAGAACGGGGATCAGAAGTGTGAAATATTCCCGGAGATAAATTTTCCATGGATACGGGCTGAGTATATTCAGAAAGCGGTGATCCCTGCGAACAAAATGCAAAGACGCGATTAGAACAGGACAGGCAAACATGACGATGATGGAAAATGAATAATCATTCATTTTAACGCTTAAACCATAAAATGCATACAGCACTACAGTAGCGATGATCAGCCAGTAGAGAACCGGAAGTCCTGAAAAGGAGCGCTTGAGTTGCAGTAATCGGATCCGAAGCATTTGGGCTAAAGGGGTATTGCAGAAATAATTGTTTAGAAAAGTAGAAAAAAAAACCATCATCGGGGGATGATGGCTGGTAAAGCAAAAAAGAAGAAATCGACATTACATCCCGACAGGAAACGGAGTCAGGGCGTCCTCAAAGGATAGAGCAAGGGATTCAGAGCGACAGGATGAAGTATTTTCAGCAGACGAAGACGTCTGGCGATACCAGCGTTTTTCATCCAATGCATAGAGAAAAAACTCTTTCAGAGAAAAGGCACGGATTAGTTTTTGAGCGAAGCGGGACATTTCCGGAACATCCGCTTTATTGCAAATCTCAATGGCAACAACCGGCATCAGTCCATTTTCTTTTCCGTAGATGACGATATCCGATTCTTGTCCGGGAGAATTGAAAACATCCAGTTCCCCATCACAAACGGCTTCAAATTTTGAAGGGTCAAGAAAGCGGGACAATTTGTAAGAAAGTTCCCTTGAAATAAATTTTTTTGTGATGCCTTCGGGAGTCGACAAGGAATGATTGTGTGTGTTCATGTGATTTTTTTTAAATGGCCTAACGGATGATACGCGTGAGCATACTGATGCTGAAATACAGAGAAAACCAAACCAGCAAATACGTTCTGTAGATCAACTTTGAAAAAGCCCTTTTCAGGTTTGTTGTGATAGAGGCCTTCTTTTCTTTGTTTTTTTCTTCAGGATCCGGATCGGCCTGGTAGAAATGGACAGCATCATGGTATGCCCCTTTGTTCAGATACACATGATTAAAAGGATCATTCTGACGGAAGAGAAGACCTCCGAGGGTTGATAGATTTGTGTTCCGGCTAATTGCAACAGACATGCGTTTAATTTTTTTGTAAAAGTATCTTACGTGTATTCATGCAGAATTAAGGGATTGCTAAATTCATGTAAACAATTGGAGCATATTATAAAGCGGAATACGCGCGGTAAGCTTACCTTTGCAATCCATGAAAACCCTATATCTCGTCCGTCACGCAAAATCCAGCTGGTCACAGCCGGATTTGCCGGATATTGATCGCCCACTGAATGAACGTGGCTACGGTGATGCTCATCTGATGAGCAAAACATTGCTCCACCGTATTCCGGTGCCGGAGCAGTTCATCAGTAGTTCGGCGGTAAGGGCCATGACCACCGCCATGATTTTTGCAAGAAAATTTGGTTACCCCGTCGAAAAAATTCAGATAGAATCACAACTGTATGAAACAAGTGTTCAGGATTATCTCGACGTAATTTCAAGGGTTCCCGATGGAATTCAAAGCCTGATGATTTTTGCACACAATTTTACTATCAGCGAAATCGTTCCATATTTTCTGGGTAATCAACTGGAAGAGATGTCGACTTGCGCCGTTTTAGGAATGAGCCTGGATGTGGAACATTGGTCTGAAATCCGGGAAGCGAAGGGTACCCAAACCCTCTATCTTTTTCCTAAGATGTTAAAGGAAGTGTAAACGTTTGGTTAACATTGTGTTAAGCTTTTAAAAGCGGTTGAAATCACCGAAGAAAGTTGAATATTTGATTATTTAAATTCCTGAATATTCGGGGATAGTGCCCGGGCCGTAACATTCATCATACCCCTGATTCAATTCAGGTTATAACTTTATTAATATGAATAAAGAGGACAGAAAAAAACTCGAAACTACCCTGCTTTCCGCCGTGGAAGGAATTCTTCACCCACAGCATCAGAAAGCAACAAAAAAAATTCGTAAATTTCTAAAAGAGCACAGCAAGAATATCGCAAAGAAATTTTTGAAAGTCCTGAATAAGGAAGACAAAAAAATTGCCGCGAAAAAAATCGCTGTAGCAAAAAAGAAAAAAGCTCCGGCGAAGAAGGCCGCCGTTGCTAAGAAAAAATAAAGGAAAGAGTATTGGTGGTTTATGGGAAGAAAAAATGTAGAGTTGATCGATCGCGACCTGAGTTGGCTATCGTTCAACGCGAGGGTTTTACAGGAAGCGGAGGACTCCTCCGTTCCACTGTTGGAGAGATTGCGATTTCTCGGAATATTTTCCAGTAACCGGGATGAATTTTTCAGGGTACGCGTTGCGACTATTCGTCGCATGACCAAATGGGGAAAGAAAGGAAAAGACCTTTTAGGCACCGACCCCGAAGAACTTCTGGAGAAGATTCAGAAAATCGTTGTTACCCAACAAAAGAAATTCGAAAAAGTTTATTCCGAAATTCTCCTTGAGCTCGAGAAGGAAAATATTTCCATTAGCAACGAACAGCAGCTGACGAAGGAACAGGGCATTTTTATCCGGAATTATTTTCATGAAACGGTTTACCAGTTTTTGGTACCCAT
>CAYMMN010000300.1:0-4439 GCA_964391495.1 uncultured Flavobacteriales bacterium
CCAAAATTCTCCGCTGCAGGAAGTGTGGTGATTGATAATTCTTCCGCTTGGCGAATGCATCCCGACAAAGCCCTGATCGTTCCCGAAATCAACGCGGATATTCTGACAGTCAGAGATAATATCATTGCTAATCCGAACTGCTCCACAATACAAATGGTGATGGCATTAAGTCCACTTCACAAAGCATATAAAATTAAGCGGATTGTCGTAAGCACATATCAAAGTGTTTCCGGTACCGGAAAAAAAGCTGTGGACCAATTGATGAACGAACGAAAAGGTATTTCAGGTGAGATGGCTTACAAGTACAACATTGATCTGAATGTATTGCCTCAGATTGATGTCTTCATCGAGAATGGTTATACCAAAGAGGAAATGAAGATGGTGAATGAAACGCGGAAAATTCTTCGTGACGATTCTATCCGTGTCACCTCTACAACAGTACGTGTTCCTGTAAAAGGCGGACACAGCGAATCCGTGAATGTCGAATTTGAAAAAGACTATTCTATCGAGGATGTGCGCAAATTACTTTCACAAACCCCGGGCGTGACAGTGGTTGACGATCCCGCAAACGCGAAATATCCGATGCCTATCGATGCAGAAGGAAAAGATGATGTATTTGTAGGAAGAATTCGCCGGGATGAATCACAGGAAAATTCGCTCAATCTCTGGATCGTTTCTGACAACCTCCGCAAAGGAGCCGCGACCAATGCTGTTCAGATTGCAGAATACCTGGTGAGCAAAAAAATCGTTTCATAGATTATTCTACTCACAAGGTATTCCACTGCTCTGTCACTTATTTTTGCACAAGAAGATCCGGAATTTTTTTAGCGTCCTCGGGAACTTCTCCTTTGAGTGTTTTCAGGAAAGCAATAATTGAATTCAGCTGATCTGCGCTCAGCTCTTTATTCATCTGTACTTTTGACATGATCTGAATTGCTTTATCAAGCTCAGCTACACTTCCGTCGTGAAAATAGGGATAGGTTTCTGTAATATTCCGCAAACCGGGAACCTTGAACATATCCTTATCACTCTCCTGTTTTGTTACATTTTTCCTTCCTTCATCTTTGGTGTTGCTACCCGTAAGCGCATGATAATCCGCTACCAATCCGAATTTCATAAACATGTTGCCTCCCAGTACCGGACCATTGTGACAGGTAGTACAACCTTCATCCATGAACGATTGCAGGCCTTTTTTCTCTTCTGCTGTTAAAGCAGCAAGATCACCACCAAGAAATTTATCAAATTTGGATGGAGTAATTAGTGTACGTTCGAAAGCAGCGATTGCTTTTTGCAAATTTTCGAAAGTCACCGGATTTTTATCTGAAGGAAAGGCTTTGCTGAACTCTTCCTTGTATACCGGAAGTGAAGCCAGTCGATTTACCAGAAAATCTTTGTGCGGAATAGCCATTTCAACAGGGTTCATGATTGGCATACCGGCTTGCTCTTCAACATCCTTTGCGCGACCATCCCAGAATTGAGTAGTATGCAATGCAGCGTTCAGGACAGTTGGTGAGTTGCGTTCTCCATTTTTTCCCGCATCTCCGGTAGAAGTTGGTTTATTATCGACTCCATAAGTTGCCAGATTGTGACATGAATTACAGCTGTTTTTCCCGGCCTTGGAAAGATGTGTATCGTAATACAATAATTTTCCAAGATTCACTTTTTCAGGAGTGATCGGATTTTCAGCATTTTCAGCAACAAGCGGTAATGGTTGAAAAAAATTACGGGCAGCGTTCAGAAGGTTTTGATCCTTTTGCTGATCAGCGCTTGAAGTACTTGCGGTTTCTTGTTGTTTTGGAACGGGTCCCTGACAGGCAATAAAGGTGATTGCGATAAAAAGGGAAATGAGTAGCGTCTTCATAACACGTTATTTTTTGCAAAATTACGTGCAGCATTCGTTTTTATAAATGATTAGAATCAGAGAATCTTACTGCATAAAAACAGAAATTCTTCAGAATCTAATCTGTTAAACAAACAGACTTCCTGAAATTTATTCAAATGAATGTTTTAAAAATATTCTGATGAAAAATTACTGCTTCACCACCTTTTGCAGAGCAACTTTATTGTCCTTACTGACAAAACACAAATAGTAGGTTCCAGTTGGTAAATTATTGAGGCGGCTCAATTTAAATGTACTTTCACCGGTTTCCATTTTTTCCATACGCACCACTTGTCCGGATGAATTTACCAGACAAACTTTTCCTGTCGGAGGTTTTTCCGAAAAGACCATAGAAAGTTCCTCTTCAAATGGATTTGGGAAAATGCTTTTTATTCTTAAAGTTTCGGGAGCTTCGCCCTGCATTCTGACAATTACCGGTTCGAAAATTTCCGTCTTCCCGTCATAATCAGTTTGACTGAGTCTGTAATAACTGATACCGGAAGCAGGATGTTCATCCATACATTCATAATACAATTCAGATGTGCTGTTTCCGGCGCCATTCACTAAACACAATCGAGTATAGTGAATACCGTCCTGACTTTTTTCAACAATGAAGTAGTTATTATTTACTTCGCTTGCAGTGAGCCATTCAATATGTACCATTCCGTTTTCGGGCCTTGCTTCAAATGATTTTAATTCGATGGGAAGGGTAGTACTTGTAGAATAAGGATTCGCAGGATTATTGACAATACTTCCGGCTCCTCCGCTGGTAGCACCATTGGCAGTAAAATTCACCATTGGCGGGGCATTTGTAACTCCAAATGTACCACCTGCAACACTTGTTGCTAAACCAAGAACAGGATTGGAAACAGAAATATAACCGCCACCACCGCCGCCGCCATTTCCTTCTACTTCAGCGCCATTGTTCAGGATTTGTGAACCACCTACGCCACCACGGGCTGTAATTGAAATTCCACTAACTGTACCTGTATATGAAAATATAAATATTGCTCCGCCGCCTCCACCGCCGCCACCCGCGTCACCAGGTGTTCCTGAGGAAGTAGGTACATCTTCACCGTTCGCTACAATAGATCCCGTACCGCTGACATTTTTCCCACTCAGGAGATAAACGATTCCGCCTCCATCTCCACCACCTGTAGCTACATTATTATTGGCATCGCCGGCACCTCCACCTCCACCCATAAAAATTTTGGAAGAAGTAAATGTATTCGGCCGACCACCATAACCACCAACATTGTATCGATTATCACCGGTCCACCCCGCATTACCGGGAGCTGTAGTGATTGGGTTCAAACTAGCATTGGACCAGGTATAACCGCCGCGGCCACCACCACTTGATGTATTCAAGGCGAAGCCTGCTGCCTCAAGATTCCATGCAGTAGTCCAATTACCATTCAGGTTGAATGGATTTCCTTTGCCATTCCAGGATGCGACATTGCCACCATTGGCTCCGCCACCACCACCGGCATTGTGTGAATTACCGCCACCGCCTCCATTCGCAGGTGCTCCACGACCATATCTTCCATTGGGTAATGAAGAAGGGATCCCGGCTATACTTTCTCCTTTCTCACCACCATCTGTATCAGCAGTTGATCTCCAGATTGTGTGATTTCCGGGTGTTGCAGTATTCCATTCTACTGCACCGCCGCGAAAACCCTTAGCAGTCGCATCAATCATTCCATTGATAACAGATGCTCCATTGTTCTCGATGGCAACAATACCACCGGTACTACCATTCCAGGCTGAACAGGTAATGCTTGCACCTTCGTTTACAGTCAGTGATGAATATCTGGGAACGCGGATCACCTGTACTTTGCCACTAATGGAATAAGAACGGGCAAGTCCATTGACTAAACGTATAGATGTAGCGCTTAGGATTGACTGTACTTCTACGAATTCGAAATTCCCACAATTGCCATAACTTGTAACTGCCCCGTATGTTGCAGCATCAGTATTATTGATTGATGCTCCCTGCATCTGTATAATCATTAGTAATTCACCCGCCGCGAGGTTACCGGAAAAACGACCGTTCGCGTTCAGACTTGAGCTGCTTACATTAATGCTGGTCGAACCGGAACTTGCGTTGGATGTTAAAGTGGTATATTCATTTACAATTACACCGGTTGATGATACTGTCATTGCACCATGCATTCCCAGTGCAGCCATGGCATTTTTATGATTTCCAAAATTTGCAATCAGGAAAAAAATACCAAAGGCAATTAATAATCCCATTGAGCTGAACAGAATGATTCTGTTGCTCATTGACATCCTTTGTCGGTTTCGTAATTCAGGCCTTGGCATAAAAAATTTTAATTAGGGCTTGCTTCAAAA
Source organism: uncultured Flavobacteriales bacterium (assembly GCA_964391495.1). Classification (GTDB taxonomy): domain Bacteria; phylum Bacteroidota; class Bacteroidia; order AKYH767-A; family 2013-40CM-41-45; genus JADKJP01. The sequence goes on from CAYMMN010000300.1 coordinate 4,232, forward strand.
CGACGTTAAATGACCTTAGTTACCAAAGTGTAAGGTTCTGTAAGGTTTTGGTATAGATTGTGTGAAAACCCGGGTGTTTAGAGCCTGACCTTGATCCGTCTCTCTATTTTAATTGAAAAAAGATTCTTACAAAATGCTGTTCTCTTGCGATTCCAATACAAGTTCAATCCCCGGATTTCTCCGAATGGATAAAAAAATGAATGTTACA
>CAYMMN010000301.1:0-4434 GCA_964391495.1 uncultured Flavobacteriales bacterium
TAGTTATTCCTGTTCTGTTACACAAAATGGTACAGCACAAACATCGAATGTACTGAACGTTCAGGTGAACGGACTTCCTTCATCATCCTTCACGGTTGGCAATGCACAATCGAGCGGTGTTCCACTCACGTCTACTTCCAGCGCAGGCAGCGGATCAATTTCAACTTATCGTTGGTATCGTGACGGAGCTTCAATTTCCGGAGCAACATCTTCAACTTACAATGCAATTCAGGATGGATCGTATTCATTGGTTGTGACAAACAGCAATGGTTGCAGTGAAAATTCTTCGGCGCAGTATGTTACTATTCCTGTAACTTCCTGTATTCTGAGTACACCTTCAGGTCTTGCTTCCGCTTGCATCAGTCCGACAAGTCAGCTTGTAACATGGAGCTCAATGCCACAAACAGACAGTGTGATTGTACGTTACAAAAAAGAAGGAACGAACACATATTATTATCTGAGAATGCCGAATACCGGACAGACTTCTGTTCTGCTTACCAATCTTGTTTCCAATTCAAGATATTCTTTCCGGATCAAGACAATGTGTGGAACGACTGCAAGTTCATATTCTGCTAAAGTATATTTTACTACCGGTCGTCCTTCATCGACAAGCAACAATACGTCCAGCAGAGTTGTTTACCAGGAAGTAGACACTCAATCTGATGATGATGAATTGTTAGCATACCCTGTTCCGGCGAATGAATTCATCCAGTTCTACTTCTTCGCCGACTTTGTTCAGAATGGAGAAATCAGCATCATGGATATTTCCGGTAGAATTGTTTTGAAACAGAATGCATCGGTTGTTGAAGGAGATAATTCAATCAATATCCACACCGAAGACCTTCTGCCAGGTATCTATTTCGCAACGGTTAGGGCGGATGGAATTGCAATGACTAAAAGAATTCTGATCCATCATTGATCTGAAATACAAGCCACCAATACTAAAACACCCTGTCAAAAGCAGGGTGTTTTTTGTTTTTGTGCATTTTTTTCTGCCTTTTTCAATCCCTTCATCTTTCTACTAGAATTCATTTTCACTCCAAATTGTATCCGTTTAAAGTCCATTTTCGACTGAATATTGTAGAATTTTGGTGCATTTTCCCTTCAAAAAAGTACCAATAAACACGCCTGTTAAAAACTTATCAGCACTTGATAATCATTGAATTAATTAACTGTTATCTTCGCAAGCGATTGAGGGAATTGTTACTGATTATGGCTTTGCCGGAAACCAAAGTCAATTCTGAATCCGAAGAATGAAACACACAAGATGATCCGTCATCTTTCAAAATTTCAATTCAGAATTTAGATCAGACAATCCAATCAACACAATTCGAATCAACGAATTCTTACTCTTAAAATTACCCCTGATGGTTACAAAAGCAATCAAAGGAATTCTCATTATGCTTCTCCTGAGTTGGAGCGCAGTAATGAATGCACAATCGAATAATGTTCGCGGATATTATCTGAAAGATGTCAACTCCTGGATCGGAAATACTACGCAGGAAAATACTATCCTGAATTACAGTCAGGGTAACGGATATACCTACATCATTTTTTATGATCTGGGTTCTTTTGACTGGAGCAGTACAACCAAAAAAAATCAACTTGCCGCGTTCATGACCAAGGCAAGAAATACCTACGGAATCACTGAAATTTCAGCATCCGGTGAGATTTATTCCTTCTTTTCGAATTATATCATTCCTTATAACAACAGCAGAACTGTTGCCACCGAAAAATTTAATGTTCTGAATTTTGAATTTGAATATTGGGTTTCTTCCAGTATCAGTTCATTGTATTGCAGCAAATATCTTGTTCCAAACGGATGTTCCTGTGATACAGCCGGAGCCTGGGCTTTCTCCTGGAGAGAGTTCAAAAAAATCGATTCGCTTGCTGCTGCGAACGGATTGGTTTCTGAATATTACCTGGGCTGGCCAAACAGAGGACAAATGCAACAGGTTGCTTCACGTTCCGACCGGATTTTGCTTCACGCCTATCGTACCAATGATGCCGATGTATATCAGTACTCCCGCAATCGTTTGATTGATGCGGCTTCTCTGAACACTTCCGTAAAGATCATTCCAATCTTCTCCAGCGAGTCCTCATTCATGGGACCATGGCTGGCATCACATCCGATTACACAACCTTACCAGACATATTCGAGTTATTATACTGCTGAAACCGGCACATGGAAACCGAATATCAATTTACAAGGATATGTGTGGTTCACTTATTCTACAATGCCACAGACCACATCGGCGGCAGTTGCTACTATTACAGCAAGCGGACCGACTTCATTTTGTACAGGTGGTAGCGTAACACTGACAGCAAACTCTGGTTCACAATATTTATGGAGTCCTGGTGGCGCGACTACACGTTCGATCACGGTTACTTCCAGTGGCAGTTATACTGTTCGTGTTACCAATACAAGTGGTGTAAATGCCACTTCTCCTGCAACTGTTGTTACCGTAAGCAGCACAATGGCCGCTCCAACAATTACAGCAAGCGGACCGACATCTTTCTGCGCCGGCGGATCGGTTACACTTACTTCCAGTACAGCCGGAGCATACCTCTGGTCCAATTCAGCAACTACACAGTCTATTACTGTTTCTACTGCAGGTAGCTATACCGTTCGGGCTACCACAGGTGGTTGTACCGCAACTTCAACTGCAACTACTGTAAGTATCACAACTACTGCAGTAACGCCAACCATCACAGCAAGCGGTTCTCTGAACATTTGCCCCGGCAAACCTATTACACTTACATCTTCAGCTGCCAACGGTTACCTTTGGTCCAATGGTGCTACTACCCGTTCAATTGTAATCAGTACTGCAGGTACCTATTGGGTAAAAGGTTATGGCGGTCCAAACTGCTTCGCGCAGTCTGCCAACAAAGTAACATCTCTACTAACTGCTCCTGCTACGCCTACTATTACTGCAAGCGGATCAACAACATTGTCTACCTCAAATCCAAGTATAACACTTACTTCAAGTACAGCCAGCGCGTATAGTTGGCTATCCGGACAATCAACAAGGAGCATCACTGTGAATTCACAGGGAAGCTATCGCGTAACTGTAACCGGTTCTAATGGTTGTGCTGCTACTTCCAGTACCGTATTGGTGAATGCAAATGGCTGTACTCCTCCGGCGGTTCCAACGATCACTCTTTCCGGATCGAATGTATTGGTAAGCGGACAAACGGTAACCCTCACATCAAGTACTGCAGGAGGATATCTTTGGTCAACAGGAGCGACGACAAAATCGATTACAGTAAGCACTGCAGGTACTTATTCCGTTCGTGCATATAGCGCAGGTAGCTGTTATTCCACTTCTCTGATAACAACTGTTTATGTGATCAGTGCCCGTCAGGCGCAGACTCTTGACAATACAACTTCTTCAGAATTTACAGCCTTCCCGAATCCTGCTCAGGACCATCTGGCGTTCAGTTTTAATGCCGGTGCCGATCAAAAAGTTGAATTCCGCATGGTGGATATGTCGGGAAGAATCATGGAAGAAAGAAACATTACAGCCGCTGAAGGTGAGAACCGGATCGATCTGGAGATCGGTGACTATGCGCGCGGAATCTATCTCGCTACTTTACGTACCGAGAATGAACAAAAGCTTTTGAAAATAGTAGTTCAATAATACCAACCACCTGAACATGAACAGCGGAGCTCCCAAAAAGGGCTCCGCTTTTTTTTACCTGTTGCAGATCTCTATAAATGGACAATACTCACAACGGGATTCATCATCGGTTTGAGTAAATGAGGTGGCAGGATTGAGGATATCGTTGATCAGATTACGCAACTGAATTTCAAATTCAGCAAACTGTTCCTGAGAAAAAACCTGTCCCTGTTGCAGATACCAGATGCCTTTACTCATGTCCTTAAGTGTAACCAATCCGGAACGAATGGATTTACCGGGATAATTATTTCTTGCCAGGAATGCATACAGCATGGCCTGCAATTGCTCCTTGTACACAGGATCCTGAAACAGATCCGCAATGGATTCAAATTTCTTTGTATCAACTTTACCTGTCTTGTAATCGACGATTCGGATACCTGTATTGTCCTCGTCGATTCTGTCAATATAACCGTGGAGGAGAACACGGTCTTTTTCATTGAGCGGAAATTCAAGATTGACTTCCTTTTCCAAGGCATGGACGCGAAAAGGAATATCCTTTTTGTCCACTTTGAATATTTTCAAAAGCAATTCATGAATAACATTCTTCAGCAGAATATTTTTACCCTCGAGTTCATTGGCGCTGACATATTCCAGAGCAATGGCTTCATCCAGATAGTCGTTGGATTTTTTTATGATCTTATCAAGGTTCTCCGAGGATAGTTCGACTACATCACGGTATGCAAGCTCCATGGCTTTGTGCAGCACTTTTCCGAATGTAGAAGCTTCCATGTCCTCTTCAGGTTCATCCTTTTCT
>CAYMMN010000302.1:0-4424 GCA_964391495.1 uncultured Flavobacteriales bacterium
CGAAATAATTAATTAATTTAGACAAAATGTTGCGTTAGAAACTTGATCGGAATTAATCTTATATAATGAAAAACGTCCTCCTCGTTTTCGGATTATTTTTTGCCTTATTGGCCTGCAACAACAACCCTGTTCCTGATGCCAATCTTGAAACAACAGCCGAATCATCATCTGATCTGAAGTCGGCCCTCATCGGAAGATGGGATACTAACTATGTGTTGGTCGCGATGAAAAGCGTAAACAACTCCAAGTTGGATGGCACAATGGAGGTTCAGTCGCACAAACAATCAAAAGTACCCTGTGAGCGAAAGGTGCAATCTGTATTCCTCGAAAATGGTACTTATCTGTCAGAATACCGTGACGAAAACAAAAAGTTGATCATTAAAAGCGCCGGCAAATGGTCTGCAGAAGGAAACACGCTGATTCTGAATCAGGAATTTCCTAAGATCAAAACCCTGAGATACGAGGCTACCATTGGTAACAACGTCGCCGAATTCCGATCAACCATTGACTTCGATCACGACGGCGACACAGACGATCTGATGTACTGCCAGATCCGGAGAAGCGGTTGTTGATCCGTTTTTCCAAATGTTTTTTTGCCCATAATTTACTTCCGGCAAGCCAAACTTTTTATCTTTTTTCCGGCTTAACCTGCCCTGAAAGCCGCTGTTAATAACGTTTTCAACAACTTTCATTTTCTTTCCCGACAACGCTATTATTAAGTGATTGTCAGCACAAAAGCGTCTTTCGTTATTAACATCTGTGGTTCATAACCGGTTTGAAAGACCGGACACCTGTGAAACATTAACAATTCATTTCCAGTTAAATTTGTCATAACGTCAAACATCCAGACAGATTATGTCATTAAGTAAGGAACACCAAAAAGACCTCGAAAACTTGAAAGAGTATTTTGAAAAAATCGAGCGCATGGCGGAAGAAAACAACATTGATTTAGACGTGTTTATGTCGCAATACCGCGATGACGGTTACGCAGTTTACGCGACAGAAAAGGTTAGTATCTACGAGAAAGCCAATAAAAGAAAGAAAGTATTTGAAAAGGCCGGAAAAGAGAAGTCCGATAAATCATCCGCCATGAAAAATCGCTGATATTTCTCCAGGCCCCTAAACGGGTTCGTCCCGACCTTGCTAACCCCTGTCTGCTCAGCCGGGGGTTGGTTTTTTAAACCGGTAAGAACAATGTTCTCCAAATGTTTTGATCAAACTCAGCCGGAATACATGATTTCGCTCACCTTGCCTAATTCCATTTTAGTGCTACTTTTGCCCCACAATTCTGAGTACGTATGACGCAATTGGCCTGGCTGATCCCCGTTTTTCCACTCATCGGCTTCCTGGTGATCAGCCTGGGAAAAGGGGTTCTTCCAAAATCATTTTCAGGAGTCTTTGCTTCATTGATGGTGCTTGCATCATTTCTGATCTCTGCCGCAATCTTTTTTCAAGGATCCTCAACACCGGAAACAGTTTTTGTTTTCGATTGGATTAAATCCGGCAGCCTTTCGATTCCACTTTCATTTCTGATTGACCCGATATCCGTTACAATGTTGTTGATTGTAACCGGCGTTGGGTTTCTGATCCACGTCTACTCCATCGGATACATGAAAGATGACGAAGGCTTTTCAAGATTCTTCGCATATCTGAACCTCTTTGTGTTCTTCATGCTACTGCTGGTCCTTGGTTCCAACTATGTTGTGATGTTCGCAGGATGGGAAGGCGTAGGCTTGTGTTCTTATTTGTTGATCGGGTTCTGGTTTAAGAACACCGAATACAACAATGCCGCGAACAAAGCCTTTATCATGAATCGTATCGGTGACCTTGGCTTTCTTTTGGGGGTCATTCTTATATATGTCACTTTTGGATCGGTTTCTTTCAACGAAGTTTTCTCCGCGGCGAAATCAATTCCGGATAATCAACCCGTAATCACTGCGATCACACTCTTGCTCTTTATCGGAGCAATGGGAAAAAGCGCTCAGATACCTCTGTATACCTGGCTTCCTGATGCGATGGCCGGTCCAACACCTGTATCAGCACTCATCCATGCGGCAACGATGGTAACGGCCGGTATTTACATGGTTGTTCGTTCCAATGTACTCTATTCAATATCGCCCTTTACACTTGAGGTGGTGGCGATTGTCGGAATGGCTACAGCATTGTTTTCTGCCACCATCGCGCTCGCTCAAACAGATATCAAAAAGGTGCTGGCCTATTCAACAGTAAGTCAGCTGGGATACATGTTTGTTGCTCTTGGTGTTGGAGCCTACTCTACCGCGTTATTCCACGTAACGACTCATGCCTTCTTTAAAGCCCTGCTTTTCCTTGCCGCAGGTAGTGTCATTCACGCGATGAGCGGAGAACAAGACATCAGAAAGATGGGCGGGTTGCGCAAAAAATTACCGATTACATTTATAGTCTTTGCTATAGGAACCCTTGCAATCAGTGGTGTGCCGCCTTTTGCAGGCTTCTTTTCAAAAGACGAAATCCTCGCGAAAGCCTGGGTACAAAGCCCGATACTTTTCTTTTTCCTTGCCGTCACATCGGTAATGACCGCTGTTTACATGTTCCGCTTATTCTTCCTTACTTTTTATGGATCTTTCAGAGGAACTCATGACCAGGAGCACCATTTACACGAGTCTCCGCCTTCAATGACTGTTCCGCTGGTAATCCTTGCCGTCCTTTCAACGCTTGGCGGTTTCCTGGGATTGCCCGAAGTATTTTCAGAGCACCACTTCTTTGGCGCATTCCTCGGCTCATCGCTTTCAACGCCCGGTAGCATCATGCAATCGGAGGCCTCACATAATTTCGAATGGACACTTATTCTTGTTTCCATTATTACCCTGGCGTTAATCATCTATTGGGCACACAAAAATTATGTGAGTAGTAAAAATATTCCGGCAGCACAGGAATCCGAGTTTAAACCGGCGTTCCGTGTCCTCTACAACAAGTATTACATCGACGAACTCTACAATACGATCATTGTTAAACCACTTTACGGCATCAGTAATTTCTTCTGGAAAATTGTCGACAATACAATTGTCGATGGTGTTGTAAACGGAGTAAACAAAAGTGTTGTTTGGGCCGGACAAATACTTCGTTACGCACAGGCGGGAAATGTGGGTTTCTACATTTTCATGATGGTTTTTGGAATCATCGCCATCCTGTTGTACAACCTGGTGTTCTGAGATACTGCTTCACGTGAAACAATTCAGGTGAAGATTAAATCTATTATTCGCAGCGCATGCTGACTGTTTTAATTTTATTTCCATTACTGGCCGCCATTGGTGCAATGTTGTCGGGCTCTAACGCGAAAAAAATCGCGCTGGCCGCGGCTATTATTGAGTTTGGAATTTCTGTTTACATGACTCTCGGTTTTGATCCCGCAGCGGGAACACAATACCTGCAGGAGTTTTGGTGGGTTGCCTCCCTGGGAATCAGTTACAAAGTCGGACTTGATGGTATCAGTCTTTTACTCGTATTGCTGACAACATTTTTGGTGCCCATTATTATTCTTTCTTCTTTCAAACACGATTACAAAAATCCGGGTTTGTTCTATGCGCTCATCCTGACGATGCAAATGGCGCTCGTCGGAGTTTTTTCCGCACTGGACGGATTCCTGTTCTATATTTTCTGGGAGCTCGCTCTGATTCCAATCTATCTGATTTGTCTGATGTGGGGAGGAAAAGACAGAGTGAGGATCACGCTCAAATTTTTCATCTACACTTTGTTCGGCAGTCTTTTGATGCTGGCGGCATTAATCTGGATGTGGATGAAAACGCCGGCTCCGCATAGTTTTGATATCCACGCATTCTATTCACTGAATCTGAGCGCTACTGAACAGGGCTGGATTTTCTGGGCTTTCTTCCTTGCCTTCGCGATCAAGATGCCTGTTTTCCCTTTCCACACATGGCAGCCGGATACATATACAGACTCTCCAACTCCGGGAACAATGTTGCTATCCGGTATCATGCTGAAAATGGGTGTGTATGGAGTTATTCGTTGGTTGTTACCGGTTGTACCGGAAGGAGTTCACGAGTGGGGCACAACCGCGATGGTCCTTTCTGTCATCGGTGTCGTTTATGCATCGTGTATTGCTCTCGTTCAAAAGGATTTCAAAAGACTTATCGCGTATTCATCTATCGCGCACGTTGGACTCATCTCTGCGGGTGTTTTTAGTCTGACCATGCAGGGAATAGAAGGCGGAGTGATCCAGATGCTCAGCCACGGAATCAACGTTGTGGGACTTTTCTTCATCGCGGAAATGATCATGGAAAGAATGCACACCAGAAACCTTGATGAACTTGGAGGAATTCGCCTCGTTGCTCCGGGATTCTCTACATTCTTCCTCATTATTCTTCTGGCTACAGTTGCGCTTCCGCTTACCAACGGATTCGTTGGGGAATTCCTTCTGATCAACG
>CAYMMN010000303.1:0-4419 GCA_964391495.1 uncultured Flavobacteriales bacterium
TGATTCATGTTTTTTACAGAGCTGTCAGAAAAGGAAATTATTCCAGCATTGGATATTGTCAATTGGATAGTCCGATGCACATCAAAGACAGGTTTGATATGCCTTTACTTTTTCCTCAACACGATTTTGAGTCTCAGGGGTTGGAAGATCCAAGAATTGTCAAGATTGATGAATTGTTTTATTTAACCTACACCGCATATGATGGAGTCAATGCCCTGGGCGCACTGGCTGTCTCAAAGGACCTGATAAATTTTGAAAAGAAGGGAATTATCGTTCCGAGACTGACTTATTCCGAATTCAGTCGTCTTGCGGAAGCTAAAGGAACTATCAACGAAAAATATCTGCGTTTCAATGAGCACCTGAGAATCCAGGGCAAGGAAGGGGTTACTACTTATTTATGGGATAAGAATGTAATATTTTTCCCGCGCAGGATCAATGGCAAATTGTATTTTCTACACCGCATCCGACCGGATATTCAAATCACCTGCGTACATGATTTGCATGAACTCACACCCGAATTCTGGCAAAATTATTTGCTGCGTTTTAATGAATTCATTTTACTCTCACCAAAATACAAACAGGAAGTGAGCTATATCGGAGGTGGTTGTCCTCCCATTGAAACTCCGGAAGGCTGGCTGTTGATTTATCATGGCGTACATGACACTGTGAGCGGATATGTTTATACAGCTTGTGCGGCACTTCTGGATTTGGAAAATCCACAAATAGAAATAGCAAGGCTTCCTTATGCATTGTTCAAACCTGAATTTGACTGGGAGCTAAAAGGAGAAGTAAACAATGTATGTTTCCCTACCGGAGCAATTGTAGATCAGGACACGCTTTATATATACTATGGAGCCGCTGATGAGCAGATAGCCTGTGCTTCTGTGAGTGTATCAGGGCTAATAAATGAACTATTACTGAATAAGATAAAAAATGATGCTTGAATTTGTTGTAGATAAGAAACTGCCGTTGATTTCAGATCAACCTGCCCTTTTAGTAAACAGAACAGGTAATGTGAAACCTGCAGGAAAAATAAAATTACCGGAATTGTTATTCATCAGTTCATTCCCGCCACGTGAATGCGGAATCGCGACGTATTCGCAGGATTTGATCAATGCCATCAGGAACAAATTCAGTCGATCGTTTACAATAAAAGTCTGTCCTCTTGAATCAAGCTCTGAAAAGCACTCCTACTCTGAAGACGTAAAATACATCCTGAATACTGATCACCCGAATGCGTTTCCCCGGATGGCGGCATCCATCAATGCGGATGATGATATTCAGATGATTTTTATTCAGCATGAGTTTGGATTTTATGCAAAGAAGGAGAAAGAATTCAGGCAATTTCTTTTCGAGTTAAAGAAGCCGGTTGTAGTGGTATTTCATACGGTTCTTCCAAATCCTGATGAAGCTTTGAAGGAAAATGTAAATCACATCGCCTCACTTGCCGCATCTGTAGTTGTCATGACAAATTCGTCTGCTAATATTCTGATTTGCGAATATGCAATTCCGGCTAAGAAAATAACGGTTATTCCACACGGGACACATCTTGTACAACATGCCGATAAAAATGTACTGAAAGAGAAATACAATCTCAGTGGGAAACAGGTTCTCTCTACCTTTGGTTTGTTGAGTTCAGGAAAGAGTATTGAAACAACTTTACAGGCTTTACCCGAGATTGTAAAAATGCATCCGAATGTAAAATTTTTAATTATCGGGAAGACTCACCCGTCGGTTGTAAACCAGGAAGGCGAGAAGTACAGGAAAATGCTGCAGGAGAAAATAGTTTCCCTGCAGATGGAGCCATACGTGCTTTTCATCAATAAATTTTTGCCTCTACCTGAACTGCTTGATTATTTGCAGCTCTCCGACATTTATCTGTTTACATCAAAGGACCCAAACCAGGCTGTCAGCGGAACATTTTCATATGCGATCAGTTGTGGCTGCCCCGTAATATCAACACCCATTCCTCACGCGCAGGAAGTTTTGCGTAGTGATGCGGGGATCATCATCGATTTTGAAAACTCAGATCAATTGAGTAATGCCGTGATAGACCTGCTGAACGATGAAGGGCGGAGGCTTGACATCGGATCCAATGGATTGCATAGAATGGCATCGACTGCATGGGAAAATACAGCCATCGCGCATGCGCAACTGATTCAGAAAAGGAGCAACCTGGAATCATCCTTGCAATATAATTTTCCTGCAATTAATCTTGATCACATAAAAAAGCTGACTACCTCCTTCGGGATGATTCAGTTTTCAAAGAACAATCACCCTGATATTGATTCAGGGTACACACTCGATGACAATGCGAGGGCATTGATAGCGCTTTGCCAGCATTACGAACTGACAAGGGATAAATCGGATCTGGATCTTATTCAGGTATATCTCAATTTTATTGAGTACTGTTTTCAGCCGGAAGGATATTTCCTGAATTATGTTGATGAGGCGGTAGAATTTACAGGGCAAAACAACTCTACAAATCTCGCGGATTCAAATGGTCGTGCGATCTGGGCACTTGGTTATGTTGTTTCAATGACAGAAATCCTTCCTGAAAGTATCAGTTCTTCCGCGGAAAAGATTATGAATGCAGCTTTGTTAAATGTGAATAAGATTCATTCAACGCGCGCCATGGCATTTGTGATAAAGGGCCTGTACTATAGTTTTACGGTTACAAAATCAATTGAGCAACAATGGTTGATCAAAGAACTTGCGAATCGACTGGTGCAAATGTACCGACATGAAGTTGATGTAGAATGGGAGTGGTTTGAAAGTTATCTGACATACGCAAACAGCACTTTGCCGGAAGCATTGTTGTGTGCCTGGATCGCCACCGGTGAACCCGTTTATAAGGAAATTGCGAAGTCCTCGTTTGATTTTTTATTATCAAAGACTTTCCGGAACGATAAAATCAAGGTGATCTCAAATAAAAACTGGTTACACAAAGGTGAGGAGTCAGAACATACCTCACCGGGAGGGGAGCAGCCTATTGATGTGGCATATACAATTATCGCACTCGCTAAATTTTACGAAGTAACAAATGAAGAAGATTATTTGAAAAAGATGCAAATTTCTTTCAATTGGTTCCTCGGAGCAAATCATTTGAATCAGATCATATACAATCCGTGTACCGGAGGATGTTACGACGGATTGGAAGCGGAGAACGTCAATCTGAATCAGGGTGCTGAATCGACAGTCAGTTATCTGATGGCACGTTTAACGATGGAGAAGACTTTTCAAAATGTGAATGTGAACCGCTATCTGGAAGTAAGTCAGATTTACAGTTAATAAAACCATAAATCTGATTTTATAATTTGGTCCTGGATTCTTTTCTTTCTTTCTGAAATTTACTTCTTGGTTCATTCTCATTAAATTCAATCATCTGCTGATAAGCTTTCATCAGGTAATCCGGAATGGCTCCTTTGTAATCGATTTTGTAATACGAAAAACCATTGTAAGGTATTTCATTTTTGGTCGATGATACACTTACACGCTTTTCAACATTTTTTTCCTTGAAGTAATTGAGAAAAGTCGACTCTCTTTCGTTCAACAGTGTCTTGAGACTGTTTTTTAAAATGGAAGAATTTACCAATTCTGAACATTTTTGTTGGATGGTAAATGCCATCGAATCGCTTATTTGTTTGTTTAAATAGTCTACAAAGAGAGAGTCTTTTACAGACATTTTATTAACTTTTTCACTATCTGATTCCGAAAAATTTCCCTTGTCAAGATTATTTTTTGACAAGTAATATTTCTTTTTTGCTTCATAGAACAAGATATATTCCTTTTCCTTTTCAAAATAAGTCATGGGGGAAACCTGTATGCTCGCTTCCTGGTTTTTCTCCAGAAATTCTGCCATACGCTCAATAAAATTCTCCTGCTTGCGTGTTACTTCATGTTGACGCACTTCCCATTTCAGCGTAAGTGATTTCTCTATTTGTTTTTCCGTGTTTTTTACCTGTAATCTGTATGGTGTAGTTGAAGGCTTAACAAATATGTTAGCAAGGATATCAAGAATAACATCATGCAGATGAAATTTTGGATTTTTCAGATTGCCTGAAATTGGTATTTCGTAATCGATAACATTTCCACGTTCTCTCACGAAAGCCATGATCAATGGAACGGGCAACCATTCATTGTCTTTATTTCTCAGCCGTTTGGTGAGTCTTGGATCAATGATCAGAAGGTGGTTTTCGCTGTGAATATTTCCGTTGTTTACATGCCATATTCCATTCAATTCGATTGTTCCACGGTCGAGGGGAAATGAAGTGTAGGAAATTGTATATGGATTAAACATGGATGCAGCCATTTTTGTGAAGTGGTAGTTCATGTCAAAATCCGCACTGTCTTTCGGGCTGATACTGAGGGAAACGTTAATGTCGCCGTAGGGAATGATGCCTGTATTCATTTTAAAAT
>CAYMMN010000304.1:0-4419 GCA_964391495.1 uncultured Flavobacteriales bacterium
CTCACTCCGTTGGTAAAATCACCTGTATTGTCAGACAAATAAGCGGTAAAAATGTTTCCGCTATTAGCCGGTCCATCAGTAGTGAAATCAACATTGACTTGTCCGCCTGCACAAATAGATGAAGAAGGAAGTGCTGAAGTAAAAATAGCAGTCACAACAGGATTAGAGGTCGTAATGTTGAAGTTTGTATTCGAGATATCAAAAAAGATATTTCCGACAGCTTCAACTTTTACCCTTGCCTGAGAAGTAAGCACAACCGGAACCGTAATGGCTTGTGAACCATCATTCGGAGTATTGGCAAGAAGTGTAATCGGATAAGTATAACCTCCGTCAGTTGATAAAAGGATGTTCACATTCGCGCAACTTACGGGAGACAGATTACTTCCTCCAACCTGCCAGGTAACTGTTTGCACTGTTCCGGTATTCCAGGTTACTGCGGTATTTGGTGCAGTGACAGCAAAAGGTGCTGTTGTAACAGCAACTGTTACTTTCACTGTGGTATCAGGATGGTTCACACCTCCTCCACCAAGACGATTGTCACGAACAGTAAATCTGAAATTCAATGTGCGCGCATATGTTGGCAAAAGCTCTCCCAATGTCTGTGTATTATTTACAATGTCCTGCATGCGCGGGAAAATACGTGTCGGATCAGTTGTTGGAACAAAAACCCTAAAAATCGGAGAATTGCCTGTTGGACTATTCGGAGCACTTCCGGTAGCAGTGACATCGTATTCTTCCCAAAGATATGTTAGCGCGTCACCATTCGCATCCGTGGCAGACCCTGTGAGTTTGAACGGAGTTGAATATGGAATTGTATAATTCGCTCCTGCACTTGTAATGGTTGGAACGGTATTTCCATTGGCAGTTGTGACAGGACAAGAATTACCTGTTCCCGTTGTACTGTAAATAACAATTTCATCAAAACTTTTAGTATGAAATATTGCATCACTGTTGGGCTGGATGTTATCCGCACCACAAATTCCTGCATAAGCCATGATTGTTGTACCGGACCCCGGCTCATAAGCAGCTGATGCCGCTCTGTTCCCGCCACCACAAGAACCAGTTACACTATTGAATGTATGATTACCTCCAAACTGATGACCCATTTCATGCGCCACATAATCGATATCAAACGCATCGCCGATTGGTGAACCTCGTCCTGTTACACCGCGAGCTTTTGATGTTCCGCATACAACACCCAGTCCCGCTACTCCGCCGCCACCGGTACTAAATACGTGACCAATGTCGTAATTCGCGCTTCCGATGACTGCGTTAATATTGTTGATATTCTCAGTCAACATCGTCGTACCCGATCCGTTTGTATAGGGATCAGTAGCAGCATTTGTGTATACAAGTAAATTATCATTTGCAATCAGTACCAGACGAATGGAAACCTCCAGTTCATAAACGCCAGTCACACGATTTACAGAAGTGACCATTCCTGACATTGCACCGGAAGCTGTGCCACCATACGTAGCAGCATATTCACCTGTGCATGCAAGTGCCAACCGATAGGTTCTCAATTGAGCGCCATTGGTTCTGTAAACAGAAGATTGCTGTGGATTTTGAATTCCGGAAATTTGAAAAGTACTATCCACTTCACAAATCCAGTTGTCCGTCCTCCGTGTGTCTTTTTTATTGTATACGATATAGTCTTTTGTATTTCCTAAAATGAATGGCTCAATAAAATACCATCCATTTGCCGACATAATCATTGAATGAAATCCAAACAAGGTGTAATCAAATCTTGCTATAGCTGTAGGATCATCAATTCCCTGTCCTGAAAAAGTGCGAATGAAAGGATACATTCTACCCAATGCAGGTTCCATTACCGGTGATTCAACAACACGAAATCTCGAAAGTTTACCATCCGGCATCGGAATTTCAACAACGGTTTGACTAATTCTTCCGTTGGATGTCCCTTCCATTGGAGCACTTTGCAAAAGGGATTGCATTGCTTGCAAATCCAGTGAATAGGTCTTGTAAACGACAGGTTTCTCTTCTCTTTTCCCTGCGTTCTCAATAGAAGATTCAGGTATCACATTCCACAATAAGTTTGAACTACCCTTAGAAAATGATTTGCCCTGACCCAAGAGAATGATCACAAGGAGGAGCAGGAGTTTCTTTAATGAAATATCAGAAAAACGGAACAGCATTATAGTTTTCATTGTTTATCAATTACAAGATTCGCATGCACAATACCTTTAAGGTATGTAGCGGGCATAACTATTCACTCAGGAAATGGGGGATTTTCGCAGATTGTAAAAATAATTTTAAAAGATCCTGAATGCAAGGAAAAGGACAAAGATCATGTATGAAAAAACAGTTGAAATCTGAATAAAAACGAAACATGAAGGTGAATGGACGGAATCGCTTGGTGAAAAAGAATGGCTGAAAAAGCGATTACCTGGTTTTTACAAACCGGAGATTTGTAAACTTATTAATCGTTTCAATTTCTATCAGATAGAAACCAACCGATAAGGAAGAAATATCAAAATCAACAGTGGAAGAGGGAAAATCGAAATTCACCTTCTTTACAATTCTTCCTGTTGCATCAATAATCCGCGCTGATAAAACCGGGAAACCCTGCTCGCTAAAATAAACCGATATCTGATCCCCGGCAGGATTTGGAAAAAGCAAAACCGGATATTCTGACGCGTTTTTCTGTCGGGTTGAAATGACTGAATTTTCTGCGCTTAAAATCCAACGCTCCGGATCGAAGAAAATATTTTTTATTTCAAAATTTAAATTGAATGAAAAAGTCTGGCCCGGATAAAGATGATCAAATACAATGATCGTGTCTTCATTAATTCCTGAAAACTCAACAGGAACCGGCATCTGAAAAAAGTTTACAGAAGTATCGGATTGTGTCTGATCAATAGTCAAATCAACGAGACCATTCTGCTGGTTCCATTCCAGATGATAAGATGGATAACCAGATCCATAAAACCATTGATCAAAAAAATCACTCAGGTCTTTTCCGCTCACAGTTTCAAAATGTCGCTTCAGGTCATTTGTTATCGCATACGAATAAATCAGACCAGTGTCACTCATGTAACTGCGAATCGAAGCATAGAACATTGAATCACCAAGGACCCAACGCAGCATGTGTAAGACGTAGGCACCTTTACAGTAACTAAGTCGATAATCAAAGATCCTGCTTACATCTGTTGTATCTGTACAGAAAACAGAACCATCCGGCTTGGAAGTAATCGTATTGGATAAGCCTGTCAAAAAGGAAGCCCATGTTGAAGGAACAATTCTTTTCCGTCCCAATCCCTGCAGGTAAGTCGCGAAACCTTCGTTGAGCCAGATGTCCTGCCATGTACCACAGGTAATCTTATCACCGAACCATTGATGAGCAAGTTCATGGGCAAGTAAAGAAGCATCAAAATTTCCTATGAAACTCATGGTCTGATGTTCCATTCCTCCTCCCCATCCAAATTGTGTCTGACCGTATTTCTCTTTGCTGAAGGGATAGGTTCCAAACAAACTGTCAAAATACAAGAGTACATCGTAAAACCGATCGTTGATGATTCTTGCATGTTGTCTGGCGGAATCCTCCGGATAAACATAATTGACAACAGGCAACAATGAACCATCGCTGAGTTGCAAAGTGTCCGCAATAATTGAATAATTACTCACCGCGACTCCCACAAGATATGCCGCAACCGGATAAGTCGATTGCCAGTGTGTGATTCTGTTTGTTCCGTTAATAATTTCATTTTTCAAAACACCATTTCCTGCTACTTTGTATTGAGCAGGTGTCGTGACAATAACATCAAGCGTATCAATTTTATCATTCAAATCCTGATGACAAGGCCACCATTCTTTAGAACCATAAGGTTCGGACAGTGTCCATAAAATCGGCGCACCATGATGTTCATCTATTTCGAATGATCCAAAACCGGAAACACCAGGCTCGCCATGATAATAAATCACAACAGAATCTGTTTGATGTACCGGAAGAACGGCAGGAAAATTCACTATCAGATGATCCGAGGAACTATGCTGAAATGAAATCAATGCTCCATGATAAATTACAGAATCTACCGTCAGCAAATGCGACAAATCAAAATCCATCTGTTGCAACGGATTTCCAAGCGGTTTAAATTTGGTCATCACATTTCCGCTGATGTAACGAATCCCGGGATCAAGGTTCCATTCACATCTCGTTGAAGTCACATCATAAGCCGGTGGAACGAAATTCAAAAAGGCATGTTGTTGACGTATGTCAGCAGATTTTTTCTCTAAATCAATGAGTTGATGAAAATCAGTGATTGAATTATTCTGACTGAATGCAGAAAAAGGAAATACAATAGATAAGATGACAGCAATTCGGAAAATAAAATTAATGTGTCTCGCCGAGTAAAACATGAATGTCATCAATGAGTTTATTCACTTCCGTTGAATCCGTAC
>CAYMMN010000305.1:0-4414 GCA_964391495.1 uncultured Flavobacteriales bacterium
AATCTGATCAAAAAAAATCCCCGAAGTTTTCACTCCGGGGATTTTTTTATAAAAAGGTTTTTGAATTATTGTACGTCTGCAGTGCTTCTGATAGAAAGCTGTGCAGGAATTGTGGCGAAGGAATATTCAGAAAGAACTCCTGTGAAAGTCTTCGGACCTGAAGGAAGTGCAGTGCTCGCGAAAGATGCTTGTGAACGAGTATACAAAGTAAGTGAACCGGAAGCATCAGTCAGCGTATTTGAACCGCTATAGGTTGTTGAACCGGAAGCAGTAGCTGCCTGAACTGTAATCAATGTAGATTCCCAGGTCTGCAGGTTGGCGTTAATTTGTGAAATCGTAGCAACACGCGGAGTGATTGTGCCTGTACCTGTCTGGATCGCGTTACCCGGATCAACATAGTTCACTTCCAGCAAACCGTTGTATTCTGATAATTCCTGTCCTGATACACGAACTTCCACTTCAGCACCTACAGCAAATGTATGCGCGGAAGTGAAACGTACAACGATACCCGCTGTACCGTCCTGGATCACCATGTTTTTCGGATCGGTGTTCGAATTCACGTTATCGGAGATCACGATACCTTTGATTTTACGACCAACAGGGCAGGTGGTAGTTGTACCTGTGTACACCATGCGCAGACTGTCAATTGGCATTTGAGTTAAAGCACCAGTTGTACCGTCGCAACGAACGTCCGGCATGTTTACATCACGTGGATCACGGATGACCAATTCAGGAGAACCGTTGTAAAATTTATTTACACAAACGATTGTACCGTTTCCGGTTGGAGTGATTTCAGAAGCGAATTTAGAATAACCGCTGTTGTACATTTTAACAGTGTTTGCAGGTGAAGAGCAATCTTCAACTACACGGTTTTTTGAAATCAGATTGATCGCGTCAGCATAGCTGATGCCCGCGTCAGCAGTCACAAACTCAACACCGCTGATTTTTACCAGTGTGTTGGAGCCTGCGTTACCAAGGCTGCTCAGTGTATAGCTGGCAGGAGTAACAGGAATGCCCCATTTGCCTTTCACGATGTATTGTCCAACCAGTGTTGAAGGAATACGACCGATTGTATTGTTGTCTTTCACACCAATCTGGAAGTTGCCATCACCATCATCAGCCAGGTAAAGACCTTTTGCTTTGATGAACAGACGACGACCGATAGGATACTCAGTATAGAAATTGGAAATGTCTACACTTATGCTGAGTCCTGCGGTAGAATCCTGGATGATGATTTCTTTGTAGAAGTTTCCGGATTCGTCATCCGCGATAACAACACCGGAAATGATGATGTCGGTTGTAATTTCTTTTGGAACCGGTCCTGTAGCCAAAGCGATGAACTGGCTGAGGGAATGGGTCACCGTCAGATTCGGGTCAATGTTAGCAGTTGTGGGTTCGTCGTATTCTTTCTTCACGCAAGACGACAAAAGACTTGTTGTAAGGCCGAGAAGAATGAACAATCGGAGAATGCTGGTGTATCTTTTCATTGTTGTCATGATATAGGATAGCTGTTTGATTTTCTGGATGGATTAATTGAAACGTAAAGTAAGATTGGCAAAGAATGTTGTGCCATAACTGTACGTGTATTTATTCGGGAACTTGTTCACGTCTTTGTTTTGTGTATCGAAACGGCTGTATTCATAACCGCCGTTGATCAGATCCTGATTGTTCAGGATGTTGGTCAGACCGAGATTCAAAACAATATAAGCCGGACGTTTCAAAGATTTGATTTTGTTGTTCATTCTCCAGGACCATCCGAAGGAAGCATCCATGGTGAATTGCGGATCAGCTTTTTCCTGTTGCAGGATTGACTTCCATGTTGATGATCCGGCATCAACCAGGTCGAGAGAAGAAATAGAGCGACGACGAGGATTCGCATCGATATAAATGTCGTCGAAATAATTGAAGTTCATATTCACGAACCAGAAACGTTTTGAACGATAGTTCAAGCCAACGGTGTATGCGCTTTGCGCGCCACCACCGAGGTGAAGGTCTTCGAGGAAAAGCGTTTCGTTTGATCCAAGTAATGTGTCTTTGTTATCCTGAGTTGTTGTCGCGAGCGGACGTGATGAGTAGAAGAATTCACCTACTGAAGCAACGGCGCTTGCGCTAAATCCTTTTCCGAGAGCGGCATCAACAGCAACTTCGATTCCTACATGTCGTTTGTCGATACCTGTGAGTGTATAGTTGACGAAAGTACGGTAATCGTCATCGTAGAAGCTGCGTGTGTCTGTCCCATCGGTGTACTGAGTCATGTAAGCAACAGCTTTTCCTTTCAGGCGTGGTGATTTCAAAAGATAGCCACCTTCTACAGAAAAGATAGATTCATTTTTCAAATCATTCGCGAGTGTATTGCGTGTACGTGGAGAAATGAACGCATTGTCAAACAATGGAGCGCGTGACAGACTTTCCATGTTCACGAAGAAATAATTACGTCCGTTTGCTTTGTAAGTCACTCCGCCTTTTACTGCGTAGGTGAAAAAGTTTTTCTTTTCGGAATCACCGAAAGAAGATGTCGCGAAAACTCCATTTCTCACATGACCTGTACGGTAGAAGCTTGTGTTGGCAAGGTTCAGCGCAAGGAAGAAATCAACACGGTTGTAGGTGAAAACACCTTGTCCCCAGACAGAACCTTTGGAAATGTGGGCAGTGTAATCATAACCGTATTTATCACCTTCGTGGAGAATTCTGTTTGGATTATCCAGGTTGTTTTGGTTAGCATTCGGATCCAGCGGATTCGCTTGTTGTGCAAACTGATTAAGATCGGTGAAGAAATCTGCACCCATCAGGTCTTTTACTTCTTTGTAATATTCAGAAGATTGTGACTGGAAAGTAGCACCACCGTTGAAGACCAGATGATCATTGATCACACGGTTATAAATGGTGTTAAAGTTTGTTCGCTTAGTGTCGGTAACACGATTTTGAATAACATATTTCGCCCACAAACCGCTTGTTCCATTGATGGTAGTATCGTGCAATTGGTTTGCTTCATATAACTTGTCCCATTGAATCTGACGCAGTGATTCATTGCTACGCAGCAGATCGGCAAGTTGAGTGGAATAAGCATTATAACTCGCGCTGTCTTCGCCGTAATTCGGGTCAAAGCTTGGGAGGTAACGATAGTAATCTGGGCGAGGATCTTCCGCGTTGTACCAGTCGAGACCGGAAACTTTGTTCAGGCCAAACTGATAGGAAAGTGCGGATTCAAGAGAAGATTTTTCATTGATTTTCCAGTCGTGATTGAGGATGATCACAGGCTGGTGCGCATCGCCAACTACAGCATTACGGACCTTACCATTCTGGTAACCCCAGTTCGGATTGTAGTAATGATCGTCAGCAAGTGTCATCATTTCTTTAGAAGCAGGAGCGGAGCGACCATTTTTTGTCATTGCTCCGAAACCTGTCAATGAAAGAGAGTGTTTGCTATTGATAATTTTTTCAACGGAAAGGAAGTAGGAGTGACCATCATAGAAAGTGCCTTTTACATATCCTTCATCAGCCCAGCGACGGGAGTAGGAAAGTGATACAGCCCATCCGCCTTTCATCACTCCGGAACCCCAGGTAGCCATAACACGATTGTCATAGGAACGATTGGAAGCGGAATAGGAAATCTGGAATTGTTTACGCTGGTGTGAAGCTCTGCTATCGATGCTGGTAACTCCGCCAAGTGCACCGAATGAGTAAGTCGCGGGATGCAGTCCGTAAGTGGACTCTCTGCTGCGCATTACATCGTTCAGGCCTGTCCAGGAGGAATAGAGGTTTCTTCCGGTTACCATGTCGTTCATGGGAGCGGAGTTCATGAGTGTGTAGAAATTCTCATCATCATAACCACGCACTCTGAAACGTGCAACACTGAATACAAATGTTGTTGCGGAAACAAAAGCGTCGCGTGAAGCGGTGAGGACGCTGGCAACTGAAGGCGTAGAAGATTCTTTCAGTTCTTCCTCATTGAGAGAAACTGTCGGGATGCTTTCTGAACTTGCATGAACACCTTCGGTTGTTTGATCACCGAGATTGATCGCAACGTTGACTTCAGCTTCTTTAACGTCTATTTCTTTGTTTGTGGAAGAAATTCCGTCTTTTGAAATCTCCATTTGCATTTTTCCATATGGAACATTTTGCAAAATGAAGGTACCGGTAGAATCGGTAGTAGTGGTATGTCCACTTGATTTAATTGAAATTTTAGCACCGTTAACAGGCCGGTTGCTTTCATCGGTTACTGTTCCTTTGATCGTTGCCGTTTGTGCAAACGTCAGAATTGGAAAAAACAGGCACAGGATGAAGAGTAGTTTTTTTTGTGATAACATAGTGAATTGTCTAGTTCTTAGTTGCTTTCAATAAATGGGGGGGACAAAGCTAATCAAATTAGCAAAAGTTGCTTATAGTGTATGGTTATTTCCATATTAATTCACTG
>CAYMMN010000306.1:0-4407 GCA_964391495.1 uncultured Flavobacteriales bacterium
ATCATTTCCATAATCCCGCATAGCCTCCGCATAAGTGATACGAGGCAAATCACCGATGTTATGACTTTTTACAGTGTTGAACAGATGCCGAACAAGTCCTTCGAATGTATTGAGAATATCTTCCTGCTCTATAAAACTCATTTCACAGTCGATCTGTGTGAATTCAGGCTGACGATCTGCTCGCAGATCTTCGTCGCGGAAACATTTTACTATCTGATAATATTTATCGATACCGGCAACCATCAGCAACTGTTTGAATGTTTGCGGTGATTGCGGCAGAGCGTAAAACTCGCCGGGGTTCATACGGGATGGAACAACAAAATCACGTGCGCCTTCCGGAGTGGATTTTATCAGGACAGGAGTTTCAACTTCAACAAAACTTTCATTGTTCAGATAGTTCCTTGTTTCAGCAGCAACCCTTGCACGTAGCAAGAGCGCTTCCTTCACCGGCGAACGACGAATGTCGAGGTAACGATACTTCATCCTCAGGTCATCGCCACCATCAGTGTTTTCTTCAATCGTGAACGGAGGAGTTTTGGCTTCGTTTAAAATTTCGAATGAGTCAACAAGTATTTCAATGTCGCCTGTCGACATTTTCGCGTTTTTGTTGCTGCGTTCTGTAACGGTTCCTTTGACACGAATGACAAATTCCCGTCCCATTTTCCGGGCCGACTCACACAAAGCAGCATTGGTTTCCATATTGAAAACCAATTGGGTAATCCCATAACGGTCCCGCAGGTCGATGAATGTCATTCCTCCCAGATCACGGGAACGTTGCAACCATCCACAAAGAATTACTGATTTTCCGACATTTTCGAGCGTTAATTCGCCGCAGGTATGGGTACGTAACATAAAAAACACTGATTTATAGAGCGAAGGTAGAAATATTTCGCGGGAGGTATAAAAAAAACGGGAGGCCCTTTGGAGGCCTCCCGCTCTATTTTTATTAAATGAAATCAGAATCCGATTTGAATTCCAACGTTCAGGCCGATGCTTCCGAATGGAGTATATTGTTTCAATCCGGTATTTGGATTTGAAGCAACATCATTGTCGTCAAGAGTGATAGCAGGATCAAGAGATTGTCCATCGCTACGTGCAGTATTTTCTGCTTTCTCAGGACCATAAGTCTGGTTGATGGAGATCAACTCTGTGTTCAGTTTGATTTTGTCACTCAGTTCAAAACCAATACCGAATGCACCATACCATCCGAATGAACTTCCACCGGAATATTCATATTCGTATGTTCCGGAAAATCCTGCTCCGGTGTAGGTGTCTTTTTCTTTGATTTTTCCACCAACACCAACAACAAGACCAAATCTTCCATAAGGGCTCATTGATTTATCTTCGCCTGCGGAAACTTTAATTCCGGGCATAATGCGTATCATACTGCCTTTTAATTTCATATCACCGGTGGAACCGGATGTAGAATTATCTGTAACAGTAAATTCTTTTCCCATTAAAATTCCAAAGCCAAGATCTGCGCCGACATTTTCACTGAACATGTAATTCAGATTCAATCCGAAATTTAAACCTTGTCCATAAGAGCCTTTTACATTTTCGCTGGTTGTAGCTGTTTGATTGATTCCAATTACAGAATTTCCTGCTCCGAGTCCGTAGCCAACATTTACGCCGACATTAAATCCCTGTGCTGAAACGTAAAGAGTAGTTGCCAATCCCATGGCAAGAGTTAATGCGATTTTTTTCATGTGTAGTGTTTTCATAGATTGTATTTTTAGGTGATTAGATAATAATTCGAAAGAAAATGAATAAGCAAAGGTATTTCACGATTTGATAACAGACAATAATTGTAAAATTTTATTCATTGAAAATTACAGCAATATAAATAATTTTCCTGACAATTATCATAGACAAATAATAAAACTATAAAATCTAAACCTGTAGATATTGCAGTGTGTATACTGCAAAAAAGCATACTTGAGTCACCCGTATTCCATTTGAAAAAGGAAATCAAAATACTGATACAACAATTCAAATTCTTCCATTGCTCCCTGAATAATTTTGTAATTTCAGCCACATGGAAACATTGCATCAGCAATTCATGAAGGAAGCTTATAAAGAAGCTTTGCTTGCGTTAAAAATAGACGAAGTTCCGGTAGGAGCTGTCATTGTTTGCCAGAATCGAATCATAGGTCGTGGGCATAATCTCAGTGAACAACTGAATGATGCTACTGCTCACGCAGAGATGCAGGCATTTACCGCAGCCACTAATTTTTTGGGCGGAAAATATCTTGCCGATTGCACATTGTATGTTACGCTGGAACCTTGTGTGATGTGTGCAGGTGCAGCATTCTGGACGCAAATCGGAACAATCGTTTATGGCGCTTCGGATCCAA
The DNA here is from genome assembly GCA_964391495.1 of uncultured Flavobacteriales bacterium. Classification (GTDB taxonomy): domain Bacteria; phylum Bacteroidota; class Bacteroidia; order AKYH767-A; family 2013-40CM-41-45; genus JADKJP01. The sequence goes on from CAYMMN010000306.1 coordinate 2,355, forward strand.
AACGAGGATTTCTAAAAACTTCCAAAGAGATATTGCATCCAAAAACAAAATTGATTGGAGGGATTATGGAAAATGAATGTGCCGAGCTGGTGAAAGAATTTTTCAGGAAGAAACGCTGAACTTATGGATTCCATTTGCGGCAATTTCATGAAGTGCCTGCTGTGTTAATGGTTTATCAAGCTGGCCAACTACAAAAGAATTTTCAAACACTTTTTTAAGCTGTTCCGGTTTATTGAAAACGGAAAGAATAATTATTTTTGATTTGGAACGGATGTGCTCGGGAAGTGTTTTGAACTCTTCGATAAAATCATATCCACTCATCATCGGAAGATGCATGTCCAGAAAAATCCACTCAGGAGTTTGTTCGGTATTGCTACATTCTTCCCGCAAATAATGCAGTCCTTCTTCACCGGAACTGGTCACTGTAACACGTGAAGCAAAAGCTGTGAGTTCCATGAGACGGCGATTGACAAGAACGTCAATTTCACTGTCATCAACAAGGAGCACATTTTCAAATGAAAATTTTTTGTCTGCCATCTGAACCGGAAAGATATTCAAAGATACTCCGAAAACTTATCGTTTCAAACATTGATCGCCTCAAGAACGGCTTTATTCAGTGGCTTATTGAGAAATTTATAAACGTAACGGCTTTGATTTGCTCTGTTGAGGTCTTTAAAGCTCTCGGAAGTTGAAAGCATTACTATTTTTGATTGCTTTTTAACAGCATCCGGTAACTTGCCAAATTCTTCCAGAAAGCCAAAACCATCCATTCCCGGCATCATGATGTCCAAAAATATTACATGTGGCAATTCATCGGGAGTCGCGGATTTCTTTTTTAAATCCTCAAGAGCATTAATAGCGGATTGATGAATCAGAATAGTTGATGCAAAATGTTCGTTCTCCAGGAGCTTTTTATTGATGAAATTATCCAGTTCGTTATCATCGATTAACATGATTACGGGATATCTGTTTGCAGAGCTCATAAAAAATAGTATTTGCCTGTAAAAATAGAAATAAAGAATAAAAAACCGTCATCCTGAAAAGATGAAAAAAGAAACTTACTCACATTGTTCCTGTGTATGCCTTGAAAAGAAGATGGGTTTAACAATAAAAAAAGCAGAACGTAAGTTCTGCTTGTATTGTGAGCGAGTGGGGGCCGGAGGAATTTTATCTGACAAGTGTAACAGAGCCGGTTCTGGAATTCTTTCCCAGTCCTGCAGCGAAAACCTGGTACACATACACACCTTGTTCAACAGGATTTCCGGCGTAGTTGCCATCCCATTGTTGTTTAGGATTGGTTGATTCAAAGACGACTTCTCCCCAACGATTGTAGACATACAAATGATAATTCCGGATTCCTTCCCCTTTCACACCAAAAGCATCATTCAACCCATCTCCATTAGGAGTAAAAGCATTGGGAATATAAATGCTAAGTGGAGGAATTACTTCCGCATAATTCGACATACTTGTGATGGAATTGTTTCCGCGTTGAATTGCAGTGACTCTGTAAACTTTGTTATCCAATACATTCTGGGCTTTCAATCCAAAAGATGCAAGTTGGACAAGTGTGGTCAGGATAAAAATACGGGGGATGACTTTAAACATGATGATTCATTTTCTCAACACTAGCAAAGTAGCCCCGATGCTGTGGTAGCGTTGTCACAAAGCAGTCTGAATCTGTCAACTGTAAGAAATACGGGTTTTTACGGACTGTTTTTCTGAAAAAAACCCTTAAAAAATTGAAAAAAACGCCCTTAAAAAAAACTATCCATTTCAGCGTTTTTCATCGTAATTTTGCAATGAATTAACCTTATAAATCATTAAAAATGCCCTATCCCGAATATATCTGCGCTCCGATGAGACAAGAACTGACTACTGTCGGTTTTGAGGAATTAAAAACACCTGAAAAAGTAGATGAAGTGATCCCAAACAGCAAAGGAACCTTGTTATTGGTGTTAAATAGCGTTTGTGGTTGTGCAGCCGGAACAGCAAGACCTGGCGTAAAATTGTCACTCAGCAGTCCGAAACACCCGGAAAAACTGGCTACAGTTTT
>CAYMMN010000307.1:0-4406 GCA_964391495.1 uncultured Flavobacteriales bacterium
AAAGTGGATGTTGTGATCGTAGATACAGCCGGTAGGCTTCACAACAAAATCAACCTGATGAACGAATTGTCAAAGATCAAACGTGTGATGCAAAAAGTAATTCCGGATGCTCCGCATGAAATTCTACTCGTACTGGATGCATCTACGGGACAAAACGCGATTGAACAAGCCCGTCAATTCACCAAAGCCACCGATGTGAACGCGCTTGCACTTACAAAACTCGATGGGACAGCCAAAGGCGGTGTTGTCATTGGAATTTCAGATGAATTCAAGATTCCTGTGAAATACATTGGGGTTGGCGAAAAAATGGAAGATCTCCAGGTCTTTAATAAGAGTGAATTTGTTGATTCCCTTTTTAGTGAAAAGTAAATTCACGCAACTTCCTGATGAAAACAAAAACACTTAAAAAAAATAAAGTCAACGTCGTTACCCTCGGCTGCTCCAAGAATATTTATGATTCTGAAGTTTTGATGGGACAGTTGAAAGCAAACAAATTCGATGTTACACACGAATCTACAGAAGATGATGCTTCAATTGTGATCATCAATACCTGTGGGTTTATTGACAATGCGAAGCAGGAGAGTATTGATACAATTCTCCAATTTGCGCATGCCAAACAGAATGGAAAAATTGACAAACTTATTGTTACCGGTTGTCTGAGCGAACGCTATAAACCTGAACTCGAAAAAGAAATCAGCCAGGTTGATGAATTTTTTGGAACAAGGGATCTTCCAAAACTTTTAAAATCGCTTGGCGCAGATTACAAACATGAACTGGTAGGTGAACGGATGCTCACGACACCACAGCAATATGCCTACCTAAAGATATCCGAAGGATGTGACCGGCCATGTTCATTCTGCGCAATTCCACTCATGCGCGGGAAACATCTTTCTGTTCCGGAAAATGAATTGGTGACGCAGGCAAAATTGCTCGCAGCGAAAGGTACCAAGGAATTGATCCTCATTGCACAGGATCTCACGTTTTATGGTCTTGATATTCACGGGAAACGTACACTTGCAGATTTGTTAAAGAAATTGTCTGATGTGAACGGAATCGAATGGATACGTTTACATTACGCATACCCATCCGGATTTCCACTGGATGTTTTGGATGTTATGAATGAACGTGAGAATATCTGCAAGTATCTGGATATGCCATTGCAGCATATCAGTGACAGGATGCTTAAAAGTATGCGCAGAGGTATCACCCGTGAAAAATCGATTCAGTTGGTGGACACCATTCGCGAGAAAGTTCCGGGTATTGCTTTGCGTACAACATTGATTGCTGGCTATCCCGGTGAAACAGAGGAGGACTATGCCGAAATGAGAGCTTGGGTTGAGAAAACAAGATTCGACAGACTTGGGATTTTCACTTATTCACACGAAGAAAACACACATGCATTCGAACTGAATGATGATGTTCCGGCGGAGGTGAAGAAAGAAAGAGCAGAAGGTATCATGGATATTCAGCAGGGAATTTCCCGTGAACTCAATGAACAAAAAATCGGTTCAACGTTCCGGGTCTTATTTGATCGCAAGGAAGGAAATTACTTTGTAGGCAGAACAGAATTCGATTCTCCGGAAGTGGACAATGAAATTCTTGTGAATGCCGCTGAACATTATATTCGAATCGGAGATTTCGCGAATGTGAAAATCACAAGCGCTCAGGAATTTGATTTGTTTGGAGAAGTTGTAAACTGAAAAAAATCTACCAGCCTGCAAACTAAACTCCGCATTGAAGTGAGGAAACAACGCTTCAATTATAGAATAACCGGATCAATATAACAGGGACTTTTCAGAATTTCCTCTTCTGTATCATCCTCGTAAACAACTTTTATTCTGACACGGTTTCCTTTTTCATAATTCTTTAGAATTACTGATTTCTTATCCTCAGATAATTTTCCCTGAACAGGAAGAAAACTCTTATCGTACAAAATCCTTTTGATTTCTTTTGCCGGCCTTGGCAACGAAATCTGATAGTCCTGAACTTGTTTGCTGACAGTACTATCAATTACTCCTGCTGAAGATGTTTGCAATCCTCCCAGACAAAAAAAACACAGCAATAAGACTAAAGCTTTTAGCAAGACTGTTTTATTTTCAGATGTGGGGGAGGAGGAAAACATGCTTGGTAAAATCAAATTTATTTAGTGATGACAAACAGAATAGCGTGATTACTCTGGTTACTTGTGTATAGCTGATGTAATTGTTGGTTGACTGAATCGATCCAGATTAGCAAGAAAGAGAATCAGTAAGTATAACTTTTTCATGATATCCTGAAATTGATACTCCTAAAGGTACATAACTTTCAAGCCTTCCTGGATTCATGGTAAAAAAAAAGCACCTGCAATGGTGCTTTTCAATTTGGTTATCGGAGATCAACAATTTCGGCTCCTGGATATTTACCGGCTGTAAATGTGAATGGAGAATCATCTACAATGATATCCGGAGTGAGCTTTTCCACTGTGATGGTTTGAATGCTTCCGTTTTTATCAAAAATTTTCGCTGTACTGATGAATTTATCATTCTTGTTGATTGTCAGTTTTACCTTGTAGATATTTTTCTTCTTTGGTTCTACCGGTACCAGTTCAACCAATTGATAAACCATCCCTTTTTCTTTCTGTTCACCAATGAATTTGAACAACCAGCCCTTTTCATACATGGTAAATATGTTTGATGGGCTAATTGTATTTTCATCAGTCTTCTGGTTGTCAATCTGAACTTCGTTTGCATCTTTTACATAAGTCCAGCGGGTTTTACCGTCACTGATCACATCCTGACTGGCAATTTCAAGTTTGTATTTATTGCCTTTGAGGTAAATAGTACCTTTCTGTTCCTCTTTGCTTTTGTCTTTTGTATTTTCAATAGAAATGACAAAAGTGGCTTTAACTGATTTAAATGACTTGTATTTGGTGCTGACTCCTTTCAGGATTTCCTGTGCCTTTTTATCGGTTTGTTCAACCTGTGCTGTTTGAGCTATTGCATTCAAACCGATCAGGAGAAATAAGGCAAAAACTATCTTTTTTTTCATTTTTTGGTGATTTTTCAGGAAATCTGATACAAATTTAAGGTTTCCACGTCAGGAAGCAAAAAGCAGACCAAAGCAATTCCGACAAATTACGAGGTTAAAAAAGTATGGTCACCGGGTTTAACGAGCAAATAGAGTTATTTGCATCATAATGAGCAGAGGAAATCAGTTTTCCCTGTGTCTGAGACCTTGTAAAATGTTTTGAAGATTCATTGGATCCTTCACCAACACTTCACGGGCCTTAGAACCTTCAAAAGGACCGATGATTTTAGCAGCTTCGAGTTGATCGATAATTCTACCCGCTCTGTTATATCCAAGCTTCAATCGACGCTGCAGGAGGGAAGCCGATCCTTGTTGATGCTGGACAATAATTGCCGCTGCTTCTTCAAACAATGGATCTCTGTCATCCGGATTGAATTCCTTGCTTCCTTCGCTGGTTTCATCGACATATTCCGGTAAAAGATGTGCATCACTATACCCGCGCTGACCACCAATAAATTCAGTAATTCTGTCCACCTCAGGGGTGTCGACAAAAGCGCACTGAAGGCGAATAAGATCAGCACCTGTGGAGAACAACATATCTCCGCGTCCAATGAGTTGATCCGCACCACCACTATCAAGGATGGTCCTGGAATCGATTTTGGAAGTTACGCGGAATGCAATCCGCGCCGGGAAGTTGGCTTTGATGGTTCCTGTGATGATGTTCACGGAAGGTCTTTGTGTCGCAATGATCAGATGGATACCAATTGCACGAGCAAGTTGAGCGAGTCGGGCAATGGGTGTTTCAATCTCTTTTCCCGCAGTCATAATAAGATCGGCAAACTCATCGACCACCAAAATGATATACGGAAGGTATTTGTGACCATTCACAGGATTTAATTTCCTGGAAATAAATTTCGCGTTGTATTCTTTAATGTTTCGAACCTGAGCGTCTTTTAATAACTCGTAACGCTGATCCATTTCTATACACAATGAATTGAGTGTATTCACTACTTTCTTGGTATCCGTAATAATCGCTTCTTCTTCTCCGGGCAGTTTTGCGAGAAAATGTCTCTCAATGGTTTTAAAAAGTGTCAATTCCACTTTCTTTGGATCCACCAACACAAACTTCACTTGTGAAGGATGCTTCTTGTAAAGTAATGAAACGAGAATTGCATTAAGCCCGACAGATTTACCTTGTCCGGTAGCACCTGCCATGAGCAAGTGAGGCATCTTTGCAAGATCAGCAACAAACACCTCATTGGAAATTGTTTTACCTAAACCTATGGGCAATTCAAATTCACTATTGAAAAATTTCTCTGATCCAAGAACAGATTTCATCGGAACCATTTCCGGCTTTTGATTCGGAACCTCAATTCCTATTGTTCCTTTTCCGGGAATAG
>CAYMMN010000308.1:0-4396 GCA_964391495.1 uncultured Flavobacteriales bacterium
CAAAAGACAAAGGTGTGGTCGTTTGCTCGCTTGGTGATGGCTCGATCACAGAAGGAGAAGTTTCTGAAGCATTTCAAATGGCAGTGCTGAAAAAACTTCCTATTCTTTATTTCATTCAGGATAACGAATGGGACATTTCTGCAAGTGCCAAAGAAATCCGTGCGATGGACGCACCGGATTATGCGAAAGGTTTCAAAGGTCTTGAAGTACGCTCAATTGACGGAACAGACTTTCAGACTTCGTATGAAACAGTCAGAGAAGTTCTGGATCTGATCAGAAAGGAACGAAGACCTTTCATGATTCACGCAAAAGTTCCTTTGCTCGGACATCACACATCCGGTGTCAGAAGAGAATGGTATCGGCCGGATCTCGAAGAACATCAGAAACGTGACCCTTTTCCAAAATTCAAACAAGCACTTTTGCAACAAGGCTTCGATGAAAAAGAACTGAATGCTATCAACGAAAGAGCTTCCATTCTGGTTCGTGCAGATTTTGAAAAAGCATTAAAGGCTGAAGACCCTCGTCCTGAAGATTTATTTAATTACGACTACGCACCTACTCCTGTAACGGAAGAAAAAGGTCAGCGCGAACCACAGGGAAAAGAAAAAACCGTTATGGTGGATTGCGCGCTCTTTGCTGTTCAGGAACTCATGACGAAACACAAAGAGTGTTTATTATATGGACAAGATGTTGGCGGAAGACTGGGAGGAGTATTTCGTGAAGCCGCCACACTCGCTGAAAAATTCGGAGAACTTCGTGTCTTCAATACACCCATTCAGGAAGCATTTATTGTTGGAAGTACAGTTGGAATGAGCGCTGTAGGTTTGAAGCCTATTGTTGAAGTACAATTTGCTGATTACATCTGGCCCGGACTGAATCAATTGTTCACAGAAGTCAGTCGCTCCTATTATTTGAGTAATGGCAAATGGCCTGTCAGTTGTATCCTGCGTGTCCCGATCGGTGCTTATGGCAGTGGCGGACCTTTCCATTCTTCAAGTGTTGAGAGCGTGCTCACAAATATCCGTGGAATTAAAATCGCTTATCCATCAACCGGAGCAGACTTGAAAGGTTTGCTGAAGTCGGCCTATTACGATCCAAATCCATGTGTCATTCTTGAACACAAAGGATTGTACTGGTCAAAGATCAAGGGAACAGAAGACGCGAAAACAATTGAACCGGATGAAGATTATATTCTTCCATTTGGAAAAGCGAGAACCGTTCAATCCGCTGACGCAGGTAAAGAACCAACACTTGCTGTTATCACCTACGGAATGGGAGTTTATTGGGCTAAAAATGCTGCAAAAAATTTTCCGGGAAAAATAGAAATTGTAGATCTGCGCACCATTCTTCCTCTTGATGAGGATGCGGTTTTTGCCGCTGTAAGAAAACACAATCGCTGCCTGGTGGTTACCGAAGAACCCATTCACAATACATTCGCACAGGCTTTGGCAGGATTAATTTCAAAAAATTGTTTTGAATCCCTGGATGCCGCTGTGGAAGTAATCGGATCAGAAGATCTCCCGGCTATTCCTCTGAATTCCATCCTTGAATTCACTATGATTCCAAATGCTGACAAGGTGGCGAAGGCTATGGAGAGGGTGTTGGGGTACTGATTTTTGGTTGTTGGTTGTTGGTTGTTGGTTGTTGGTGACTGAGTAATTTTTAAAAAAAATTAACAATCATAAATCTAAAATCAAAAATTCAAAAAATGTTCAATCGGATTCATCATGTTTCTGTGATCTGTTCCGATTACGAACGATCTAAAAGTTTTTATACAGAAATTTTAGAATTGAAGGTTATTCGCGAAGTTTTTCGTGAAGAGAGAAAATCTTACAAGCTCGATTTATCACTGAACGGAACTTACGTCCTGGAGTTATTTTCATTCCCGGATCCACCACCAAGACTCACGCGTCCTGAAGCATGCGGTCTGCGACATCTTGCATTTGAAGTGAATAATCTTGAAGGAACAATTGAACGCCTTCTAAAAAAAGGTGTTTCGGCAGAACCTATTCGTCTTGATGAACAAACCGGGAAACGATTTTCATTTATTGCCGATCCCGATGGATTGCCGATTGAGTTATATGAAAGATAATACCCGAATTCATTTCATCTGCTGAATATTATCTCCAATATAAAATTCTCCACTTTTTGTTTAACAAGAATTCGGCAACCTCAGGCAACAAAAGAATATTGTTCAAACAATAATTAAAATACATAATATTTCCACCTCTCAATGGTGATTCATAAAAATTAACTTTTTTTTTATCGAAAATTACTTGGTTTAGACTTGTATTCATTATTTTTTTTTGCATTCCATTAAGCTATTTCGACTTGATATCCGGGCCCCGGAGGGGCCAACGCATTGTAGCTATAAGCAGTGGACTATTCCCGCTCCGGAGGAGCGGAAGTTAAGACGACATTCACGAGCATAAATCTTCGTTTTATAATCCTCAATGATCAATCCAATTCCTTTTCCCTAGAATATTATTGTCTGCCTAACATTCCCATTTAAGGAAACAATTGCTCCATGATTTACAATAGGAAATCATTTTCTCCATCATAACAATTTCAAATACAGAAAAAGGGATTCAAACTTTTGTTTCTACAACATAAATATTTAATGAGATTCATTTAATCCCAGTTCTTATTTAATTGATATTGAAGGATGTACTTGGTAATTCATTTTGTAAAACATAAATCGTTATAAAAAACTCCTCATAAAATAACCATCCAATATTGATTGAATTCAATAATGAGATTACATTTCTTTGTCAGAAAAAATGTCTGACACCTATACCCAACTATACATACATCTCGTTTTTGCCGTAAAATACAGACAAGCTCTTTTGGATAAAAAGTGGAGAGATCGTGCATTTGATTATATAGGCGGTATCATTCGAAATAATAAGCATGCATGCCTGGCAATAGATGGAGTCGAAGATCACATTCATATACTAATTGGAATGAATCCCAATCAATCAATATCTGACTTAGTCAGAATTATAAAATCTGATTCTACCAAATTCATTAATGACAACAAATTATCCATGAACAAGTTCAGGTGGCAAAACGGTTATGGCGCATTTTCATATTCAAGATCGCAGATAGACAAGGTTATTAAATATATAAAGAGTCAGGAAAAACATCACAAGAACAAAACCTTTAAATCAGAATGGGATGAGATGCTGATAAAATTCAATATTGCCAAAAACCCCAAGTCAACTGAATTTGATTTTTTCGAATAAATATTTTGGACAACGTAATATTTAACAAGCAACTAATGTATCCTGCCATATCCTACTAAATTTGCGAGAACTTGCGCTCCTACGGAGCGCTGTTAATCTAATTACACTCGGTCTACAATGCTTGGGCTCCTCCGGAGCCGAACTTTCAATTGAATAGAAGTAAGCGTCTAAAATTGATTGATTCACGGCACAGGTTAAAATTTTGCAAAAACGTCCTTCTTTGAATCTTAATGTAAAATACAAAAATGAAGTAATTATTAGAAGCTGCTGTAATAAAACAACTTAATAAAAACAAACCACTCACTTCTTTTCATCCCGTTTCCCCGATCCCATTCCCTGCAATTTAATTTCAGAATGAATACGCGTTTCTGTTTCAGGAGTGAGACGGTCGCCTACCGGATCCAGTAATTCTCTGCCGTTTGAACGCGGGTTTTTAATTTTCGGAGAAATAGGATAGGCATTCATTTCATCAGCAGGATATGGCTCCAGCATTCCGGTGATTTCGTTCAAATGCTCTGCCCTTAGCCATCGGCGTTCATCACTTTCGTGCAAAATAACCGGTGAACGATGATGCGGGATCATTTGCAAAAGTTTGTTTGGAACTGTGGTGATGATCGCGAATGACCGTGACACTTCACCACTTTCAGGATCCGTCCATGTATCCCAGATTCCTGCAAGCGCAAACGGACGACGTGCTTTTAAATAAACAACAAAAGGTTTGTCCAGTCCTTCATTCGTACTTCCTTCAATAAATGCATCCGCAATAACCAGACAACGCTGGGAACGAATCGGCTTACGAAATGAAGGTTTATTGATGATTCCTTTTCCTCCATTATAATTAGGATCATTTTCTTTATTTGAATCACCTTCACTCCGGGCATTGAACAAATACATTTTCTTTTTCGCCCAAAAAGGAGTCAGACCAAACTGAATAAACTGCAACTCGTTTGGTTTGTCACTGCAAATAACAGGAGCAAGAGCACCTGGACCAACATTGTAATTTGGAAAAAGAGAAGGCACCGTTTCAGGCGCTTTCACCTGAAAACGTTTTTCAATGACTTCAACGTTGGAAACTACTACGTAACGGCCGCACATTTTAGTGGTTAGTGGTTAGTGGTTAGTGGTTAGTGGTTAGTGGTTAGTGGTTAGTG
>CAYMMN010000309.1:0-4370 GCA_964391495.1 uncultured Flavobacteriales bacterium
TTTCATTTTTTTTAATACGTTTTTCCCCCATCAAAACGTTCAAAAATTATTTATTTCGATCAGCCAAAAGTTGAGGAATCCAATGCGATAAAAATGGAACTTGAACAATTTGCAGAGTCCATTCTGGAAGACAAACAAACTCCTGTTCCCATTGAAGAAGGATTCCTTGCACTTCATGTGGCTCACCAGGTCATGGAAAAATTGAATTCCTCTTTGAATGTCTTTGCCTGATTTTTTAGAAAATGAAAAAAAAGGAATTAAAAAATTACCCCGGCGCCCTGTTTATCCTGAGCTGCTTAGTCGTTGTTTTTAATTCCTGCAATGTGATCAATCCAACTGAACCTGTGCCTTCCTATTTTCAAATCGATTCTATTTCTCTGAATTCTGATTATTCAACTGAAGGAAGCGCTACATCAAAAATATCTGATGCATGGGTGTTGGTGGATAATAAATATCTTGGCACTTATGGTATGCCCGTTACCTTTCCGGCTATTGGAGAAGGGATACACAAAATCAGTTTCAGAGCCGGCATCCAGGTAAATGGCATGTCTGACAATAGAGCAGCATATCCCCCATTCACCACTTTTGACACAACAATTAATTTCACTCCGGGCACAGTGTTTAACCTCCATCCGGTTGTAAAATATAAAGAAGGAACAGTTTTTAAACAAATAGAAGATTTTGATGACGGCAGCCTTTCTCTGGCCTCAACTTCTTCCGGTCTAGCTCCTTTAAACATTACACTTTCTTCGGATCCGAATGCCTTTGAGAATAATTCCGGATATATTGAACTCACTGACAATGCACCGGAATTTCAGGTTGCAAGTTCAGACACATTTTCCTTACCTGTATTCACACCGGTTTACCTTGAACTCAATTACAAGACTGACCATGAATTCTCAATTGGTGTTTTTGAAAATGGTTCCAGTGTAATTCAGACTCCTCTTGTTTATGTCAGGCCGACTTCTGTCTGGAAAAAGATATATGTAAACATTAGTGAATTGGGTGGAATCACGGGTGGAAATGTGGTTTATAAAATTTATCTGAAAGGAGTCAAAATTTCCTCTCAGCCGACAGCTACATTTTATTTTGATAATCTAAAGGTGTTGTATTGATGAATAAACGTACGCAAACACTCCTTTTTGTTGTTGCTGACTGGCTATCCGCTGTTCTTGCATGGGGTATATTTTATGTGTACAGGAAATTAATCATCGAGTCACAGAAATTTGGATATGATGTTTTTGCCCTGGATAAAAAATTCTATATAGGTATTCTTTTGATTCCTGTTTGTTGGGTATTCATCTATGCGATTACAGGTGCTTATACCAATGTATACAGAAAAAGTCGACTCAAGGAATTAGGACAAACCCTTTATCTGTCGGTTATTGGAGTTCTAATTATTTTCTTTTCTCTGTTATTGGACGATACGGTTATTTCTTACAAATCGTATTACCACACATTTTTCACGTTGCTCACTCTGCATTTTACGATCACTGCGACTTTCAGGTTCATACTTTCAACAACTGTAGTTCATAAAATTCACAAAAGACAAATCGGTTTCAATACAGTGATGATTGGCAGCAATACGAATGCTGTGAATTTGCTCAAACAAATGGATTCGGAACTGCAATCGGAAGGAAATATATTTATAGGTTTTGTGCATGTTGACGGAAACAATGATCATTTATTGTCTTCGCATCTTCCCAACCTTGGTGATATCCGTACTCTTCGCAACATCATCCAAAAACACAAAGTCGAAGAAGCTATTATTGCCCTGGAATCATCGGAACACGAGAATATCGGCAAGGTCATCAATGAATTGGAAGACTTACCCGTGATTATCAAAATCATTCCGGATATGTATGATATCCTTTCAGGGTCTGTAAAAATGAACGCGATATTCGGAGCTCCTTTGATCGAGATTTCTCCGGATCTGATGCCTGTATGGCAACAATCCATGAAACGTTTTCTTGACATCATGATCTCTCTCATTGTAATGATATTCTTTTCTCCGCTCTATATTTTTACTGCTATCGGAGTGCTGTTTTCATCCAGAGGACCTCTATTCTACAGTCACGAGCGAATCGGTTTGCATGGAAAACCGTTTAAGATTTACAAATTCAGATCCATGGTTGCTGACGCTGAGAAATTCGGTCCGCAACTTTCAAGTACAGAAGATAAACGGATAACAAAATTCGGAAAATGGATGCGCAAGATCCGTCTGGATGAAATACCACAATTTTACAATGTATTGAAAGGAGATATGTCCATCGTTGGTCCGCGACCGGAACGTCAGTTTTTTATTGATAAGATCATGGTGCAAGCACCGCATTATCGTCATTTACAAAAAGTAAGACCGGGAATCACAAGCTGGGGTCAGGTAAAATTCGGATATGCGGAGAATGTGGATCAAATGGTTGAACGATTAAAATACGACCTGATTTACATTGAAAATATGTCTCTCGCAGTAGATTTTAAGATCATGATTTACACACTACTCATTATTTTAAAACACAAAGGAAAATAATCAGAATAAAGCAGGCCACAATTCATGTGAACTGTACTTTAAGCAAGAATTATAAAACAGAATTGAATTCATTCTTCTGAAAATATTAAATCTATGAAAAAAGTTGCTGTCATTGGTGCAGGTACTATGGGAAATGGAATTGCTCATGTATTTGCGCAATATGGATTTTCAGTTCATCTGATTGATGTCTCTCAAGATGCGCTTAATAGAGCAATATCTACCATTGGCAAGAACCTTGACCGAATGGTGGCAAAAGAAAAAATATCCGCAGCGGAGAAAGAATCTACTCTGAAGAATATCCTCACTTTCACTTCTCTTGAACAAGGTGTAAAAGGAAGAGATCTTGTTGTAGAGGCCGCCACCGAGAACATCGATCTGAAATGTAAGATCTTTCGCGACCTCGATAATTATTGTGACGCGGGAACTATCCTTGCCAGCAATACCTCTTCAATATCCATTACAAAAATCGCTGCTCAAACCAAACGTCCTGCACAGGTAATCGGGATGCACTTTATGAATCCGGTTCCTGTTATGAAACTGGTGGAAATAATTCGTGGATATTCAACATCTGATTCCGTTACCCAACATATTTTTGAAATATCAAAAAATCTTGAAAAAGTACCTGTTGAAGTGAATGATTACCCGGGATTCATAGCAAACAGGATTCTCATGCCGATGATCAATGAGGCAATCTATTCCCTATATGAAGGAGTTGCGGGTGTTTCAGAAATTGATACAGTTATGAAATTGGGTATGGCACATCCAATGGGACCACTTCAACTGGCTGATTTTATCGGACTGGATGTTTGTTTGAGTATTCTGAATGTTCTGCATTCCGGTTTTGGAAATCCAAAATATGCTCCTTGCCCGCTACTTGTAAACATGGTAACTGCAGGACATTTAGGAGTGAAATCAGGGAATGGTTTCTATGAATATGCTGCAGGCAGCAAAGATTTACTTGTCGCGGAACGATTCAGAAAATAAATTTCACTTAAAAAGTGATCTGTCCGTACTCAATTTGTTTGACAATCATTTCAATTGTCTTGTCTTCGCCTTCCGGGTCGTATTCATCTTTCAAATCGTGACCAAATAGCTTTGCAAGACCTTGCGCGAAGAAAGCGTTCAGGGATCCTTTCAATTGTTTAATGAGCGCATAAGATGTTTGTCCGGTTTCCCTGTCAATCAGTTTTATCAAAACATTTCCCTGGTTAATACTGAGCTTTTTGATTTGCTCTTCAAAATCTTTTCTAACCTGATCTTCGACAGCTTTTCGGTACTTCTTCTTCTCCCTTTCAGAACTCATGGATGCCATTCTCAATTCCATCTCATTCAATTTCACGGCAGCCAGTCGTGCATAAGGATAAACTTTAATAACATTAAAACGCAGGCGATAATAAGCCTGAAGGTTTTTTAAATATTCAGGATTATTAATATCGACAATATTTACTGTTGGCAGATTAACAACCGGAATAGTGTCTTCGCCTTCCAATATATATGGAAGTCGATAGCCACCTGACTTTTCATCCTTTTTAGGATCCTGAGAAAAAGAAAATTGTGTGATAAGGACAAAACACCCAAGAACATAATAAAAACGATTTCGTTTCATGGACGGTTCCCCTTCAATTGCTATGCCGAAAAATCAAAAACAGATAAAAACTTCATAATATCTCGATTTAAAGGCAAAATTATTTCAAACGATTCGATTTCCAGTTTGATATCGTTTCGGACTGGCTGAAGTTTTTCAAAGGAACGCTGCGTTGGCGAAGCATTCTTACAGCGAGAATTGCCGCCAATTCCATTTCATCTTTATTATTTGAAAGAAGGTATTCCGGTTTGAAATGAT
>CAYMMN010000310.1:0-4351 GCA_964391495.1 uncultured Flavobacteriales bacterium
CGACCGAGAAAATATCTTCCATGTACAATGAGCTGGTACTCGGCATTCACGACTATTTTAAAAAACAAGGGTTCACAAAAGCCATTCTCGGTCTTTCGGGAGGAATTGACTCGGCAGTTGTAACTGCACTGGCTGCAAAAGCCCTCGGCCCAGAAAATGTTAAAGTGCTACTCATGCCTTCTGAATTTTCTTCTGAAGGCTCGGTGAACGACTCTCTTGAATTAATAAAAAATCTGGGGATCAGTCATGAAATAATTCCGATCGCTCCTGTTTACAAACAATATCTCGAATCTCTCCAACCGGTATTTAACAATTTGCCTTTTAATGTAACGGAAGAAAATATTCAAGCCAGGATTCGTGGAGCATTGTTGATGGCAGTATCAAACAAGTTTGGTTATATTCTCCTGAATACATCCAATAAAAGTGAAATCGCAGTTGGTTACGGAACCTTGTATGGTGATATGTGCGGGGGAATTTCTGTAATCGGAGATGTGTACAAAACTGAAGTCTTCGAACTGGCCCGTTTTATCAATAAAGAAAAACGCATCATCCCGGAAATCATTATTACCAAACCACCTTCCGCTGAGTTACGTCCCAATCAAAAAGACTCCGATTCTTTACCTGATTATTCCGAACTGGACCAGGTACTTTATCAATACATAGAACAACAAAAAGGTCCCTCCGAACTGATAGACATGGGTTTTAACGAAAACCTCGTTAAACGAATTCTTAAATTGGTTAATACCAATGAATACAAACGTTATCAGACTCCTCCCATCCTTCGCGTTTCTCCAAAATCTTTCGGAATGGGCCGAAGATTACCGATTGTTGGAAAATACCTTTCCTAAAATATGTGAATAAATTAAAAAAAGACAGTTTTTATAGTAAATTTGTTCAACCACTGATTACATTTACATTTCAGAAATTCTCAGAAAAAATTTTGAACTGAACAATTCGCTCAAATTCAATCATTCACCTAACAAATTTTAATTATCAACCCACTAATACATTCACACATGAAAAATCTCATCAGTTTAAAAAAATCCTTCAAACTTGCGCTTGCTTCTGTTGCACTTCTCGGAATGCAGGCAGTTCCAACTCATGTATTTGCTGCCGACCCTGCTTTTGATGAGGGTTCTAATACAATTGCATTGGGTGTTGGATTTGGTGTAAATTATTATTCCAATGCCACGGTTTCACCTGCATTCGCTTTTATTTATGATCATGGCTTCTTTCCTGAAGTAGGGCCTGGAACAATTGGAATTGGTGGAATCATCGGATATAAATCAGCATCCTACGATTATGGTTTCGGTGGCTACAAACAAAAATGGACAAATACCATTGTTGGAGTACGTGGTACATATCACCTCACCATTCTTGCTGATAAGAATAACAAATTTGATCCTTATGCAGGAATTATGATTGGACTTCGATTCAATTCCTATTCAAACAAAGGATACGATGATTGGTATTACAATAATTTCGGCTACCATTATAACTACACCTACAACAAATCTGACCTTGTGAGCGGTGCATTCATCGGAGCAAAATACAATTTCGCTAGTGCAGTGGGTGCTTTCGCTGAACTCGGTTACGATATTTCATATGCGAAAATCGGAATCAACTTCAATTTCTGATCACGAAAATCCACAAACAAAAAAGACTCGTCAATGACGGGTCTTTTTTTTGCTCAACTCAAAAAAAAAGCGTCCCAATGGAACGCTTTTGAAATTATCATTTTAAAGATTAATTGATCGTCCAGGTTTCTCTGCCCTGTAAAAGAGCATCCAGATCTCCGGCACCTTTTTTACTCTTCGCATCAGTCAATTGCTGCTGCATTTTATCTTCGTAACGACCACGATCTTCAGTATAGAATACTCCAAAAGGACGTGGCAAGTGATTCGGATTTCTTGGATTGTCAAAGAAACGGGAAAGAATGCCCGCCTTTACACGATCAGTCTCATCGTGAATCCAGCAATCATTCGCCGAGATTCCGTCTCCAAGCGTAACAACTACAGGAGTGAAACCATCAAGTTTAATTCCTTTGTCGTTGTTTTCTCCAAACACCAGCGGCTTGCCGCTTTCCATGAAAAGTGTTTCGTTTTTCTTGGATGACTTTTCAGTGAAAACTTCGAATGCTCCGTCGTTGAAGACATTACAGTTTTGATAAATCTCCACAAAAGAAGCACCACGATGATCGTTCGCTCTTTTGAGAACAGATTGCAAATGTTTTGGATCACGGTCCATGGAACGAGCCACAAATGTCGCGTCAGCACCCATACACAAGGCGATAGGATTGAACGGATGATCCACAGAACCCATCGGAGTTGATTTAGTGACCTTACCTTCTTCAGAAGTTGGTGAATATTGACCTTTTGTCAAACCATAAATTTCATTGTTGAACAAAAGAATATTCACGTCAAAATTCCGGCGAAGCATGTGAATCGTGTGATTTCCTCCAATGGAAAGACCATCACCATCACCGGTAACAATCCAGATACTGAGTTCCGGACGAGAGGCTTTCAAACCACTTGCAATAGCGGTGGCACGACCGTGAATCGAATGCATACCATACGTTTCCATGTAATATGGGAAACGCGAAGAGCAACCAATACCGGAAATGAAAACGATATTCTCACGTGGTATTCCGAGATCCGGAATAACTGTTTGCGCTTGTTTCAATATTGAATAATCTCCACAACCCGGGCACCAGCGAACTTCCTGGTCGGTCGACAGATCCTTCGATGTAAATTTCTCAACTGGAGTGCTTGGAATTTCCATGCTATATTTTGTATTTTATTTGTTAACCGAAATGGTAATTGCGTTCTAGAAGCGATTAAATATTATTTCAAAGTCTCTTCAATTTTCGTGAAAATCTCTTCCGCGCTGAATGGTAGTCCCTGAACTTTATTCAAACCTTTCGCAGGGATCAGGAATTTATCACGGATAACTTTAATCAGCTGACCGCAATTCAATTCAGGAATGAGAACATGTTCGAAATTATACAACATCTCACCAAGATTTTTCGGGAAAGGCTTGATGTAACGCAGATGTGCATGAGAAACATCGTAGCCCTGTGCGCGCGCTTTCAGCACCGCGCTCTTGATCGCGCCAAATGTTGATCCCCATCCGAGCACTAACATTTTGCCTTTGGATGCGCCAACTTCAGGCTGGATATCCGGAATGTAATCGGCAATTTTTTCCACTTTAGCTTCACGCATACGCACCATGAATTCGTGGTTCATCGGATCGTAGCTGATGTTTCCTGTTTCGTGTTGTTTTTCCAGACCACCAATGCGGTGCTCGAGATCTTTTGTTCCGGGGATAGCCCATGGACGAGCGAGCAAATCATTTCGCTTGTATGGTAAAAATTTCTCTCCGTCGCCGGATGGTTTCGCGAACTGAACTTTGATTTCAGCGAGATCACTCGCTTTCGGGAACTGCCATGGTTCAGCACCATTGGCAATATATCCGTCTGTTAAAAGGATAACCGGTGTCATCGATGTAAGAGCGATACGACAAGCTTCATAGGCCATTGTAAAACAATCGGAAGGAGTCGCAGCGGCAATCACCGGAATCGGAGACTCACCATTGCGGCCGTATACAGCCTGCAGCAAATCGCTTTGCTCAGTCTTTGTAGGCAATCCTGTAGATGGGCCTCCACGTTGAACATTCACGATCACCAAAGGAAGTTCCAGCATCAAAGCCAGACCCATCGCTTCTGTTTTCAACGCGATACCTGGACCGGATGAAGTAGTCACACCCAATGATCCGCCAAAGCTTGCGCCAATGGTTGAACAAATAGCCGCGATTTCATCTTCCGCCTGGAATGTCTTTACACCAAAATTTTTATGGCGGGACAACTCATGCAGAATATCGGATGCAGGTGTAATCGGATAGGTTCCGCAAAACAATTGCAAACCCGATTTCTGCGACGCAGCAATCAGACCCATGGCAGTGGCCTGGTTACCCATGATGTTTCTGTAAACACCGGGCTGCATTTTTGCCGGACCGATTTTATATCGTGTAGTAAATTCTTCTCTTGTGTCTCCGAAATTATAACCTGCGCGCAAAACATCAATGTTCGCTTTCAGGATATCCGGCTTCTTACCAAATTTTTCATTGAGAAATTTTTCGGTATGCTCCATCGGACGGTTGTACATCCAGTAGAGGAAACCAAGCACAAACATATTCTTCGCGCGATCAATTTCCTTTGTGCCCATTCCGCTGTCTGCCAAAGCAGCACGCGTCATTTTGGTCACATCCATTTTGATCACCCGGTAATTTTCGAGTGAGCCGTCTTCGAGCGCGTTCTTCCCTTCAGGAATTCCGGCGAGACGTAAATTTTTAG